>JAOMSY010000020.1 GCA_028355575.1 Francisellaceae bacterium
ATTATATTATATATGCATGTTGTTTGCGTTTATGTAGCAACCCACATACAGAATGTGAATGATTACGGGAATTCCGTTATGTTCGAGTAGCGATCTAATATATGGATGTTTCTTTAAAGTTATCTTGGATGAAAAACATCTAAGCTTATAATTTTAAGCGATTTTTGTCGTGAATTAGTGGCAATTGGGTGACACGGATGTTCGAGTTTAACCATTCAGTAAATTAATTTTGCTGTTGGAGAGTACCATGTGTGTTATGAGAGTGTTATTTTTAAAAGGTATGTATGCCTTTTTTGGGTTTGTTATTAGTATTGCAACCGTGTTTTCGTACCCTAATTTAGATCTCAGTTGGGTTGAGAGCTGGGGTTTACAGCTCCAAGATTCAGATGTCGAAGAGTTAAGAGCATCACCATATGACTTACTGGTTATTGACTACTCAAAGGATGGTACGGATGAAACTGCTTATAGCAAAGAAGATATCAATATAGCGCGAAATCAAGGTAGTAAAATTATATTAGCCTATTTATCTATAGGAGAAGTTGAAGATTATCGATTTTATTGGAAAAATGATTGGGAAGTCGGTAACCCAAGCTTTATTGGAGATGAAAACCCAAATTGGCCAGGAAACTATAAAGTTAAATACTGGGAAAAAACTTGGTGGAAATTGGTTATTCGACCTTATTTGAACAAAATTATTAATGCGGGTTTTAATGGCGTATATCTTGATATTGTTGATGCCTATTGGTATTGGGGTGAAATGGATGGAAATCATAAAGAACATGCTATTCAAATGTTCAAGTTAATTAAAAAAATTAAAAGATATGCTAATCGTAAAACAGGCGGAAATTTTGCTGTTTGTCCGCAAAATGGCTTATCTATATTAGACGACTTACCAGCTAAGAAGAAAAAGAAGTATCTTGAATTAATCGGCTGTGTTGGTGTAGAAAGCGTTTTCTATAATGTTTGGAGTGAAGAAGACAAAGCCTATCGCTTAGATTTATTAGGTGAAGTTGATCAAGCAAACAAGCCAATTTTCAGTGTTGAGTATATAAGCCCTGACCAGCATTTAGAGTATGAAAATGAATGGCTTAATCATCCTTATCGTTTTATTGGTTATCCATCGGCTCCTGATCAAGCATTAGATAAACTTACTGAGCTTTAATATTATTCTAACCATCTTGCTAACCCATATAGGTAGTTGATTAAAATATATGATAATTTAAAGTAACTACATATTTTAGTTACTAAGCTACCTATATGATTTCATACCGAGCAAGGCGATCTTTAGACTGGGTTAATTTTACACTAGCAGATGTTGGCGGAGGCATTGGCCCTTTTTTATCAATCTACTTGCTTACAGATCAACACTGGAGTGCCGGAAATATTGGATTAGTGTTAATGTGTATTTCATTAGCTGGGCTTGTCTTCCAAACCCCAGCGGGTGCATTGGTTGATAAAACCAAATGTAAAAGAATGGTCTTAATTATTGCAAGCTTAATCTCAATTATCACGACTTTAGTTATTATCTTACATCCATATTTCTATAGTATTATAATTTCACAAACAGTAATGGGGGCAACATCTTGTATTTTTGGTCCGCTTATTGCTGCAATAACATTAGGTATGGCAGGACATAAAATATTTCCTGAGCAGGTTGGCCGTAACCAAGCGTTTAACCATGCGGGTAATGTTTTTGCTGCAGTTACTATTGGTTTAATGGGTTATTATATTTCTAATCAATCTGTGTTTTATATGATAATGGTAATGGCATTGATTAGTATATTTTTAGTATTAGCGATACCAAAAAATGAGATAAATGATGATATTGCTAGGGGGTTTGATGAAGCCGATATTTCAATGGAACATAATCCATCAAGTATTTTCCAATTATTAAAAAATAAGACACTAATTGTATTTATATTTTCAATAATGTTATTCCATTTTGCTAATGCGGCTATGTTACCATTGGTAGGTCAAAAAATTTCACTTGGTAATCAAAATATGAGTATGATTTTAATGTCTGCTTGTATTGTTGTTGCCCAATTAACCATGTTGCCAGTCGCAATCTTTATTGGTAAGAAGGCGGATAAGTTTGGTCGAAAGCCTTTATTCTTATTGGCATTTTTATCATTACCTTTAAGAGGAATTATATTTGCATATATTGATAACCCTGTGTGGTTAGTGGTTGCCGAAGTTTTAGATGGAATTGGGGCTGGAATATTTGGCGTATTATTTTTAATTGTTCTTGCAGATATCACTGAAGGCACAGGCCGTTATAACTTAAGCCAAGGTTTAGCAACGACTATGGTTGGAGTTGGTGCTTCTTTGAGTACTTATTTGTCTGGATTAGTTGTAGATAGCTATGGTTATGATTTTGCATTTGGGTTTTTAACAGTGGTAGCTATAATTGGATTGGTTGTTTATTTCTTGTTTGTCCCAGAAACTAAACAAAAATTTAATAAGCTAGAAAGAGGGTAGATATATACTACGACTATCTATGCCTCTTGCTTGGTAGCAGTGATAACCAGCTCACGAATACAAACACTTTGCGGTTGGTTATAAGTAAAGACAACTGATCTAGCTACATCATCTGCTGACATAACACCACCCATGCTTTCTTTCCAACTTTCATATCCGTCTTTAATTTCATCAGATGTTGTATGGCTTAATAATTCTGTTTCAGCCGCACCTGGTGCAATGGTAATGACACGCACATTATCATTCGCTACTTCTGAACGGATGTTTTCACTAATCGCATGTACGGCAAACTTAGTACCACAATATGCCGCATGATTTGGGAAAGCTTTGCGTCCAGCTACTGAGCTTATGTTTATAATGGTGCCTGATTGGCGGCTTTTCATGTCATCTAAAACAATTTGAGTCGCATTTAGCAATGCAAGTACGTTGACATCAAACATCGTTTGCCACTCTTTAGGGTTTTGAGTGTCAATTTGACCTAATAGCATTGCGCCAGCATTATTAATAAGGCAATCTGTTTTCCCATATTTTTCTTCTGCTGATCTTATCGCTTTTTCTAATGCATTACGGTCGTTAATATCTACTTTTGCACAAATAGCATTTGGTAAATTTAATGCTTCTAATTTCTCCAGTCTGCGGGCAACTAATAAAAGTGGGTGGCCTTGGTCACTTAACATTTTTGCAATTGCTGCACCAAAACCTGAACTAGCACCGGTTATTACAACGAGTTTTTTCATAATGCATTCCTTATGGTTATAGAATTTTATATACCAATAAAAATAGCATTTAATGTTGCTGTAACAAAATTTTAGCGCCATATTGATTAATAATTAAACTTATGAATAAGTATGGTCTATAGTTATTCTGTAAGGCGTTTCTCTTTCTAGCTTACTATTCAACGCCCTTATATAAAATATCTAAAATAGGGGTTGGTATGAAATTACTTAAATTGATGATCTCAGTATTTGTGCTTACGTTTGTATCAGTTGGTAGTGTAATCGCTTCAGATGGTGATTCAGAACAGGTTGATTCAAATGGAGAGGCTGCCCAACAGTCCGAAACACCTTATGGTGAAGCTTATAGCCAGATCATTCTCAAAGGGGTAAATGTTCAAGATACATTCATCTTTAATGATACCAACACAACTAAATATGGTCCAGCTTATGCGGATATAACAACAAATAATGCAAATTTTTTACAATGCTTACCTCCAGGTGGGCGTAAATTTTCCTATGCATTATGTTATTACTCTGGCCCACAAGATCCAACAGGAAATAATACGGAAAATCCATCGTTACCTTGTGTGCTAGAAGAGGGCGGAACCGTTGCTAATTGTTCTTGTTATGAAATATCTACGGATGTAGTGTCACCCAAAATGCCCTATCTTGTTGATATTAATGCGATTTCAAATTTAGAAATATATAAACAAACCATTGAGGCATGTGGACATAATGGTGAGAAGTGTGCTTCTAATGACATTATCCCTCCAGTTTGCGATGCCATTAATACAAATTTAATTGTTCCAGGTGCGGATTTAGTCTCTGTTTTTTCTCCTATCTATTCACAAAATTATGTAAATCCAAATGGAGAAGCAGCGACCAGTTGTACAAATAAAAAAGCAGGAAAATATGCTGGATGTATGACCGCCCCTTGTTATAGAACAGGCGAGAAAGATGCTGCTGGACATAATATTGTGCAGTGTAAATGTCCAGTCTTTGATGGCCCTTATCAGATTGGTCAGGGTGGCCAAAGTTGTAATGCAAATGATCCCGTTGCTGATAGAACATCTGCAAGTGACGAACAGAACACTGATGACAAGCAAACACGTCATATCTGGTCGGCTGCATATAGCGTCTCAGGTGATAATGGAGATTTCTGTTTGCCTGATTTCCCTGGTAGTAAGGGTTGTGGGCTATATAAACCAGAAAAAGATTATTCAGAAATAATTAACCCTGAAGGTGGGCTGTGTCAAAATGTTTGTCAGTCATATGGCAACTTTACAGACAAATCTGGTCTTCAAGTTCCTTATACGTGTGATGCAACGATGTGTACAACGCTTGGTATTGGCCAAGGGCATAATCCTCTTTTCCCACCGCCACTTAGCCAGCAACTAAGTCTATTAGCGAAGTCTTGTCAGAACATTCAATCTGCACCAGGTTTAGGGCAAATTATGTTGGTGGAGTCACTCGCGGAATGTAGTTGTTGTGCAAGCCAGGTTTGTGGGTGTGATAATATTAATCAGAAAACAGATGAAGCAATTTATAATCTAAATAATGAACAGAGAAATGATCATATTGAAACTCAATGTCAAATCAATGATACCTTGTGTGGGTCTGAATCAGAATAGTGAATAATTGTATTTAGTGGCAATTTTAATGCATATTAAATGTGAATGATAAGTTCACGGTGTTGTCATAGAGATCATTTGATTGTTGAAGATAGGAATAGTCGAGTCCTATACTAATTCCTGCTAATAGAATACCTGTCCCGATTAACCATTGTGTGTAGGTAATGCCATTTGCCTTTAAGCTGCTTTCAGAAAGGCTAAACTTCATTTTTTTACCGTAAATTTTCGTCGATATTTTACCGTCAAGCATCCACGCTTGAGTATATTGGTTATTTAAATCTTTGTTTAAACCTTGGACATATTCTAGGTTGAATAATAATTTGGTTCCATCACTACAAAAATAGCACCCATTTAAAAAGACATCCGCTGCCCCTGTTCTTTGTCCATCTTCTGTCAACGCGACTTTAGTGCCATTCGGGAGTTTTCCAGTATTTGGCATGCCATGTAAGTAACCAGCGCCTGGCTTTAAGATAAGTTTTTCAGAAAAATTAAGTTGGTAAAAGCCATTAGCTGCAAAATTTGAAACCTGGCTAGTATCAGTATTTGTTTTATCTTCCCCGTTAAATGCAGTAAGTTGAAGATTCAAACCATTACCATTCTCTTCGCGATATCCTAAAGAGACTTGGCGAGTTTGTTTAATCCAAAATGTTCTAATAATGGGTGAAATAATACTGGTAAAACGAGGCATTGCGCCAAAGTCTAGGTATTTAAACCCCATTATGCTATATATTGGAAACTTGGCAACATTTCCAATAAGTAAGTAATTATAAAATGGTTTCACTTCAGTATTGGCAACATTCAAGCTTACAAAAGCAGTTGTATATTCTGACATTCTAGCCACAATACCTAATCGTGTACCGATAAAAAGTTTTGAATTATCGTTTGAGCCAGAATTTGAATTGATTTGAGGTTGTAGCCTTGCGCCTATATATACACTATCTTTAGCAACACTATTATTTGCAATCGCATCTAATAATAAATCTTCTCGCATGAATGTTGCTGGGCTATTTGTGAATAATGGAATAAATATTTTATTTCCACGTAGTAAATGGTCTGTGTCAGCTCGTTTAGGAGTTTCTTTCTTTTTAGATCTGGATTTTTTAAGCGCAATTATTTGGCGCTGCAATTCATTAATTTCATATTGAATTGCATTTATTTGGTCTTGTGTGGCCGCAAATAAAGCTGAAGTTAGCATAAGAAAAATAATACCAATAATCTTAGGCATGATGCTTCTATC
Organism: Francisellaceae bacterium; assembly: GCA_028355575.1. Lineage (GTDB taxonomy): Bacteria > Pseudomonadota > Gammaproteobacteria > Francisellales > Francisellaceae > CAJXRW01. The sequence goes on from JAOMSY010000020.1 coordinate 6,063, forward strand.
TGTATCCATTGATATACAGAATTTAGCAGCGCTTTGTTACGGAATTGTTACAGAACACAATTGCATTAAATTATTTTTTCTAATCAAAAAATGGATAAAGATTAGTATGCTTTTTGTATTCAGTTATTATAGATTGTTGATGGTTTCAGCAATTTTTACTGCTGTATCAAGTTCCTTGGGCAAAAGGCTCATCATGAGTAAGGTGTTATGCGTTTCACCTTCCAATATATTTTTTTCAACTTTGGTACCCGCTTGTTTTAATACGTTGTAATAAGCTTCTGAATCACTGCGTAATGCATCGTATTCACCTATCATAATCGTTGTTGGTGGTAACGCTTTAGCTTGTTGATCAAACACAGGTGAAATAACGGGATCATTAAAATCAACATTACCTTGTTTCAACAAAGAATAAACATAATTGATGCCTTCTTGGGATTGCATCTTATCTTCATTTTGGAATTCATCAAACTCATGATGTGAACGAGTTAAATCATAACAGCCATTTAATAATATTTGGTGTTTGATTTTAAAGTCTTTATTCACCATCACTAGCTTTGAAACATTCGTAGCACAGTGCGCACCAGAGCTGATTCCACCTAAAATGATATTATTTGTACCAATATTAAATTCATTCGCATGCTGGAATAGATATTTTGATGCATCATACCCATCCTGTATTGGCTTAGGTAGAGCGTTTTCTGGTGCGAGACGATAATTCACAACAGCAACTTTAATTTTAGCATGGTGTGCGATACGAGAAGCGGCGATACAGTTTGTCTCAAAAAAATCACAAACATATCCACATCCAGGGAAAAAGATGAATAAACCATTATGCATTATTTCTTTAGGTTCGTATAAACGGATAGGGATATTAAAGCCATCCCTTGCTTTAGCGAAAATGGTTTTAAAAGGTACGTCAGCAGGCTCACCAGAGAATGCATTAAATGCCTTTGCGCCTTCGCGAAACTCTATAAGAGACATTTCATTCAACGGCTTTGGTGGGTTATTCTCAATTTCTTGTTCTATTTGGCTGAATAACGCAGCTTCATATTGATTAACTGGCATAGTTAATATCCAAATTATCCTGATAAAACTAAGTTAGCACAAAGGCCTTATAAAATCGTCACCCATTATGGTTAAAAATATTTAGCTATGGCGCTCCCTTGTTAGCATTTTCGCAAATTACTAGCTAGAATAGCTTAGCATAACGGTTTATAAGGAAGCACTTTGGAAACACTCAATCAACTAGCAAATGCCATTCGTTTTTTATCAATGGATGCAGTTCAAAAAGCAAATTCAGGCCACCCTGGCATGCCAATGGGTATGGCTGATATCGCCGCAGTATTATGGGCAAAACATCTAAAACATAATCCAGAAAATCCAAACTGGGAAAATCGTGACCGCTTTGTGTTATCAAATGGTCATGGGTCAATGTTATTGTATTCATTATTGCATTTAACTGGGTATGAATTAAGTATTGAAGACATTCAGAATTTTCGTCAATTACATTCTAAAACAGCAGGCCACCCTGAATATGGTTATGCACCTGGTATTGAGACAACCACAGGTCCTTTGGGCCAAGGCCTAGCTAATGGTGTAGGTATGGCGCTAGCTGAAAAAGTTTTAGCAGCTGAATTTAATAAAGACGGACATGATATTATTGACCACCATACTTATGTTTTCTTGGGTGATGGCTGTTTAATGGAAGGGATTTCGCACGAAGTTAGTTCTTTAGCAGGCACGTTAGGTTTAGGTAAATTAATTGTCTTTTGGGATGACAATGGCATTTCGATAGATGGTGAAACGAAAGGCTGGTTCACAGAAAATGTTCCAGAACGTTTTACTTCTTATGGTTGGCATGTCATTTCAAATATTGATGGTCATAATAAAGATGACATTGATCTTGCTATTACCGCTGCAAAACAAACTACTGATGCACCAACATTAATTTGTTGCGAAACTAAAATTGGTAAAGGCTCTCCAAACAAAGGTGGTAAAGCCTCGTCACACGGTGCGCCTCTTGGTGATGAAGAAATTGCATTGACACGTAAAGAGTTAAATTGGTCGCACGGCCCGTTTGAAGTGCCTAAAGAGATCTATGAAAATTTTAACGCACGTGAAAAAGGCCACGCTGCAGAAAAATTGTGGAATAAGCACCAAGAACAATACGCTAAAGCACATCCTGAAGATGCGGCTAAATTATCTAGAAGGTTAAGTGGTGATTTACCGTTAAATTGGGATAAGTTCAAACAAGATTGGTTAAGTGAGCTATTAACCGAAGCACCAAAAGTCGCAACACGTAAAGCCTCGCAAATGGCATTAGATAAGCTAAGCCAAACGTTTGAGAATTTATTTGGTGGTTCTGCAGACTTAACAGGTTCAAATTTAACAAATTATAAAGATATTCAATGGATAAATAATGGTGATTTTTCAGGTCATTATTTATCTTATGGTGTGCGTGAATTCGGCATGGCAGCTATGATGAATGGTATGTGTCTGCATGGTGGATTTATCCCTTATGGTGGAACTTTCCTAGTCTTTTCTGATTACGCAAGAAATGCAATCCGAATGAGTGCTTTAATGAAGCTGCCTGTTATCTATGTGATGACACACGATTCAATTGGTTTAGGTGAAGATGGTCCTACACATCAACCTATAGAACATGTTTCAAGCTTACGCCTAGTGCCTAATTTAAATGTATGGCGTCCTGCAGATGCGTTTGAAACCGCAGTGGCTTGGCAGGTCTCTGTTGAAGAAAAAGAGTCTCCTTCATTACTTGCATTATCTCGTCAAGGACTACCAACTGTGGTTGAACATGTTGAAACATCTGCTGATATCAGAAAAGGTGGTTATGTATTGCGTGCCACTGAAAATCCACAAGTTTCAATTGTTGCAACGGGTTCTGAAGTTGAGCTAGCAATTAATTCAGCTAAAGCATTAGCAGATAAAGGTGTAAAAGCTCAAGTAGTTTCTGTTCCTTGTGTTGAAAAATTCAATGCGCAAGGTAGAGATTATGTTCAAAGAGTTATTCCAAAAGACATTCCTGCTGTATTTATTGAAGCAGGTACAACAGCATTATGGTACCAATTTATGCCGACTAAAGGATCTGTTATCGGTTTAGATCATTTTGGTGAATCTGCACCTGCAGGTGAAATATTTAAAGAATTTGGATTCACAGTAGAAAATGTGGTATCAACAGTCGAATCACTAATTAATTAGTATCAGTTATAAGGAGATATAGAGATGGCAATTCGCATAGCTATTAATGGTTATGGCCGTATTGGCCGTAATGTTTTACGTGCAATTTATGAAACTAATCAGCAAAGTGAACTTCAAGTCGTTGCGATTAATGATATGGCAGACTTAGAAATGAACGCGCATCTAACAAAATTTGACACCACGCATGGTAAGTTCCCTGGTGATGTTTCTGTTGAAGGCGGAAAGTTAGTTGTGAATGGCGATAAAATTGATGTTTTTTCTGAAAAAGATCCTGCGCAATTACCATGGGGTAAATTAAACGTTGATGTCGTTTATGAATGTACTGGTATTTTTCAATCTAAAACGAAAGCACAACCACATTTACAAGCGGGAGCAAAAAAAGTCTTAGTATCTGCACCATGTGGAACAGACACAGATGCAACAATTGTATATGGGGTGAATCATAATGTATTGACTTCTTCTATGCAGGTTGTCTCAAATGCCTCTTGTACAACAAATTGTTTGTCACCAGTGGTACAGCCGCTAAATAATGAAATTGGGATTGAATCTGGTTTAATGACAACGATTCATTCGTTTACAAATGATCAGCGTTTATTAGACGTCGCACACAGTGATATTCGTCGCGCACGATCAGCAACTCAGTCTATGATTCCAACTAAAACAGGAGCCGCTGCAGCGGTTGGTTTAGTTTTACCTGAATTAAAAGGTAAATTAGATGGCTTTGCAATGCGTGTGCCTACCATTAATGTCTCTGTCGTTGATTTAACATTTAAAGCTAATAAAGACACAACAGTTGACGAAGTGAATGCAATTCTTAAAAAGGCGTCTGAAAATGAGCTTAAAGGTGTGTTAGCTTATAATACTTTACCGCTTGTTTCTGTCGATTTTAATCATGATCCACATCCATCTGTTTTTGATGCCACTCAAACACGTGTTATTGGCAATCTTGTTAAAGTATTAGCTTGGTATGACAATGAGTGGGGCTTCTCCAACCAAATGCTTAGAACAACGAAAGCCTGGATGGCAGCTAAGTAAACATTCAAATTTAAGGGCGTGGTGACACGCCTTTTTTATTTTTATCATTAGGAGAAAAAAATGGATGTATTGAAATTAGACCAGGTTGATATTGATAACAAACGTGTTTTAATCCGCGTTGATTTTAATGTGCCTGTCAAAGATGGCAAGGTTACTAGTGATATTCGTATTCGAGCGGCGATTCCAACCATTAAATATGCGCTTTCAAAAAATGCGAAAGTTATTCTACTTTCCCATCTAGGCCGACCAATTGAAGGTCAAGTAGATGATGTGAACTCATTAAAACCTGTTGCTGATAGGCTATCAGAAATACTTGAAAAACCCGTTAAATTTGCTAAAGAATGGTTGAATGGCGTTGATGTAAATAGCGGTGAAGTGGTGTTATGTGAAAATGTAAGGTTTAACGTAGGTGAAAAGAAAGATGATCCAGCGCTATCTAAAAAAATGGCTAAACTCTGTGATGTTTATGTCATGGATGCTTTTGCAACATCGCATCGTGCTCAAGCGTCTACGCATGGTGTGGGTAAATATGCACCTGTAGCTTGTGCAGGATTCTTATTAAGCAGTGAGTTAGAGGCGTTAGGTAAGGCTTTAGCTAAACCAGAGAAACCAATGGTTGCCATTGTGGGTGGTGCGAAAGTTTCTACTAAACTTACCGTTCTAGAAAATCTGTGTGAAAGAGTTGATCAGCTTATTGTTGGTGGTGGCATAGCGAATACGTTCTTAGTTGCTGCAGGTTATCCGGTAGGTGCCTCATTGTACGAGAAAGATTTAGTTGATAACGCCAAGCATATTATGCAAAAAATTAAGAAATTAGGTGGGAATTTACCGATACCTGTTGATGTGAGAGTAGCTAAGTCTTTTTCTGAAGATGAGAAAGATGTTGTGAAAAAAGTAGATGACATTGCTGCTGATGAAATGGTGTTGGATATTGGCCCAGAAACTGAAAAAATATTCTCAAAAATTATTGAAGGCGCAAAAACAATTCTTTGGAATGGTCCATTAGGTGTCTTTGAATTTAATGGTTTTGCAGCAGGTACAAGACAGTTATCTAAAGATATTGCTAAGAGTTCAGCCTTCAGTATTGCCGGAGGTGGCGATACCATTGCCGCAATAGAAAAATTTAATATTCAAGATGATGTGTCATATATCTCTACCGCAGGCGGGGCGTTTTTAGAATTTTTAGAAGGCAAAAAGCTACCTGCAATTGAAATGTTAAAAGAAAAATATCGGTCATAGAGGATAAATATGAAAAGAACCAAAATATTAGCTACGATTGGTCCTGCTAGTGAGTCTGAAGATGTATTAAGAGGTATGATCCGCGCAGGATTAAATGCCGTGCGTTGTAACTTTTCGCATGGAACGCCTGATGATCATAAAAAACGTGTAGATTTAATCAGAAAAGTATCTAAAGAAGAGGGGATTCCGATAGGGATCTTAGCTGATCTACAGGGTCCTAAAATTCGTGTGGCAAAATTTAAAGATAAGTCAGTTGAATTAGAACAAGACAAAAGCTTTATATTAGATGCTAGCATGGACAAAGAGGGCGGTGACATCAATGCAGTGGGTATTGACTATAAAGAATTGCCTAATGATGTCGAACCAGGAGATATCTTATTACTAGATGACGGGAAAATCATTCTAACTGTTGATAAAGTCGATGGAACAAAAGTTGTTACTAAGGTAACTGTAGGTGGTACGCTTTCAAATAATAAAGGTATTAATAAAAAAGGTGGTGGCCTGACAGCGCCTGCCTTGACTGAAAAAGATAAAGAAGATATTAAAACAGCAGCTATGATAGGCGTTGATTATATCGCTGTCTCTTTTCCTCGTGATGGTAAAGACATGGAGTATGCGCGCAAATTAGCTGAAGAGGCAGGTTCTAGGGCTGGTTTGGTTGCCAAAATGGAGCGGACTGAAGCCATTCATAATATGGATGAAATTATTGATGCTTCTGACGCAATTATGGTTGCCCGTGGTGATCTCGCTGTTGAAATTGGTGACGAAAATGTTCCATCTGTACAAAAGAGTTTAATTAGACGCACACGTGAGAAAGATAAAATTGCAATCACAGCCACGCAAATGATGGAAAGTATGATTACTTGTTCCACTCCGACTCGTGCAGAAGTATCAGATGTTGCGAATGCGGTATTGGATGGCACAGATGCAGTTATGTTATCTGCAGAATCTGCAGCAGGGCAGTATCCTGTTGAGGCAGTTGCAGCCATGACCCGTGTTTGTGTGGCAGCTGAAAAGAGTGAGCTAGTACACATTGTGGCCAAAAATAATATTGAGCGTCAATATGATAGAGTGGATGAGGCCGTTGCTTTATCTGCAATTTATTTAGCTAATCATATTGAAGCAAAAGCAATTATTTCATTAACAGAATCAGGATCAACGACTCGTTGGATGTCACGGATTAACACGAATCTACCGATTTTTGCTTTGACGCGTAACAAAGATACCATTGGTCGTGTAACATTATATCGTGGGGTAACGCCTGTCGAGTTTGATTCGACCAGAATGCCACGTTTTTATGTGAACCGATCTGCAGCAGATGAGTTGCTAAAAAGAGGTATTGTTAAAGAAGGCGATTTTTGTCTTTTAACAAGTGGTGATCACATGGGGATGCACGGCGGAACCAATAAGATTAAAATTATACAAATTGGCAATATTGTTTAAAAAATAATTATTAGGAGATATAGAGATGGCTTTAGTTTCACTTAGACAACTACTTGATCATGCTGCGGAAAATGGTTATGGCCTACCAGCATTTAATGTCAATAATTTAGAGCAAATTCGTGCCGTAATGGAAGCAGCAGATGCTGTGAATAGTCCTGTTATATTACAAGGCTCTGCAGGCGCTAGAAAATATGCCGGCGCACCTTTTATAAAACATTTGGTAGAGGCTGCAATTGAAGAGTATCCACATATTCCTGTGGTGATGCATCAAGACCACGGAACGTCACCATCAGTATGTCAACGTTCAATTCAATTAGGCTTTTCATCAGTGATGATGGATGGTTCTTTAAAATCAGACGGTAAAACACCAGCTGATTATGATTATAATGTGGGTGTGACACAACATACCGTTTCAATGGCGCATGCCTGTGGCGTTTCTGTTGAAGGTGAACTTGGTTGCTTAGGTTCCCTAGAAACTGGGCAAGCTGGTGAAGAAGATGGTGTCGGCGCTGAAGGTATATTGTCACATGATCAAATGTTAACTGATCCAGAAGAAGCTGCTGATTTTGTAAAAGCAACCAAAGTGGATGCCTTGGCAATAGCAATTGGTACAAGTCATGGTGCATATAAATTTACTAAGCCACCAACAGGTGATGTGTTAGCAATTTCTCGCGTAAAAGAAATTCACGCACGTATTCCTGATACTCACTTGGTGATGCATGGTTCATCATCCGTACCACAAGATTGGTTGAAGATCATAAATGAATATGGTGGTGACATGGGTAAAACCTATGGCGTACCAGTTGAAGAAATTGTAGAAGCCATTAAATATGGTGTGCGTAAAGTCAATATCGATACCGACTTACGTATGGCTGCAACAGGTGCAATTAGAAAATATATGACAGAGCACCCAGCCGAATTTGATCCGCGTAAATATAATGCCGAAGCAAAAGCAGCAATGTCAGAAATTTGTAAAGCGCGTTATGAAGCGTTTGGTTCTGCTGGTTTCGCTTCTAAGATCAAACCGATATCGTTAGAAAAAATGTTTGGTCGCTACGAAGCAGGCGAGTTAGAGCCGCGTGTGAGTTAAGTTAATCTATTTTTATAAAATATCTTTATCGTAAATTTTCCATTACTATTTTTAATAGAATTATTTTTTGATGGAAAATTTATATGCCTCAAGTTCAAGCTTATGCAGCTCAATCTGCAACAACGCCTTTAGCACCACTTTCTATAAATCGTAGAGAGGTCACGCCAAATGATATTGAAATTGATATTTTCTACTGTGGTGTTTGCCATAGTGATATCCATATGGCTAGGGATGAATGGGGTATGAATTCTATTTACCCTATGGTGCCAGGGCACGAGATTGTTGGTCGCGTCACGAATGTCGGTAATCAGGTTTCAGGGTTCAAAAAAGATGATTTAGTCGGTGTCGGTGTGCTGGTTGACTCATGTCGAGAATGTCAGTCTTGTAAAGACGATTTAGAGCAATATTGTGAAAATGGAAGTACACCAACTTATGGTGCCGAAGACAAACGCCACGGTGGCATTACTTATGGCGGGTACTCTAAACAAATTGTTGTTGATAAAGCATTTGTATTATCTGTTCCAGAAAATATTGATACTAAAGCTGTAGCACCTTTACTATGTGCAGGCATTACGACATGGTCACCGTTAAGGCATTGGAATGTATCAAAAGGGATGCAGGTTGGTATTATTGGTTTGGGTGGTCTCGGCCATATGGGAGTTAAATTTGCCAAAGCATTAGGTGCAGAAGTGACGATGATTACAACTTCTGAATCTAAAGGAAAAGATGCGGTTAAATTAGGTGCAGATCATGTTTTGTTGTCGAAAGACCCAAAACAAATGGAAGCATTTAAAAGTAGGTTTGATTTTTTATTGAATACCGTACCCGTTTCTCATGATGTAAATCCTTATGTCCCTTTATTAAAAAGGGATGGGACTATGGCAATGGTTGGTGCCATTGAGCAATTAGAACCAGGTGTTGATAGTGCGCAATTAATATTTGGGCGTAAAAGTATTGCTGGCTCACTAATTGGCGGTCTAAAGGAAACACAAGAAATGTTAGACTTTTGTGGTGAACACAATATTGTGTCAGAAGTTGAAATGATAAAGATGCAAGAAATTAATCAGGCTTATACAAGAATGATTAAAGGCGATGTAAAGTATCGATTCGTCATCGATATGACTTCTCTTTAGCTTTTTCCCATTAATTTTTGATCTAATGCCATTGCTTTCTGGAATGCGGGCGTGTTGTGAACTCTCTCAATATAGGCCGCTAGTTTAGGCCATTTATCTTTATCAACAGTATAGTCAGCGTACTTTGCATTGACCATATTACTGCCTATAGCAATATCAGGAATGGTTAATTGGTCTTTTGAAAATAAAAAACCTTCTTCTGGTACTTGAGCATTTAAGTAATCCATAACCGGTGGCAGCGTATTTTTTAGGTTATCTTCAACGACTTTTTCATCGGTTGGTAAGCCCAATAATTTAGGTTTGGCAAAACGTTCAAAGAATAGTTTAGCGCCAACGACTTCTATTAATTTTGAATCTGAATACTCTTCAAGCCACCTTGCACGTGCTCGGTCTGAAATATCTTTTGGTAATAAACTTATTTCAGGATATTTTTCCTCAAGGTAAGCACAGATGACACTTGAGTCTGGAATGATGGTTTTACCATCTGTTAAAACGGGGATCTTACCAAGCGGACTGATCTTCTTGAATGCTTCCGGCTGTTCACCAAATGGTGGAACTGGAATATTTGTGTAATCTAACTTTTTTACTTCACAAGCGACAATCACTTTTCGAACAAACGGTGATGCTGAAACACCATATATTTTCATAAGGGCTCATTATTTTTTATTTTTCAGGTAACTTCTAGATTAGTTTATTTTTTTGAAATAACCACTGCTTGAAGTGCAGTATAAGTATAATTTTTTGGTGTCGATATCAAATTCACCACCAGATTCTGGTTCCATAGGTGGGTCGAATTTAATTATTATCTGATCATTTTCTTTTCTGACGCTCCCGCTAAACTTGATGGATTGGTTATCAATTTCATAACTGCCAGTTAGGTTGATGCCAGATGATTTAATGATTACAGTAATATTCTCTCGCTCACCCCAGTTGCCAATCCATTTGCCATTTAAAAAGTTGATATGATCTCTTAGAACGTTGTCGATCATACTGGTTTGCTTCCATCCCAACGATGCTTGTCTTCAATACGAATATCAAATAAATCCAGGCAACGTACGCATGTATAATTTATCATTTCATCAATTGATTTTGGCTTGGTATATAGTGCTGGTACAGGTGGCATAACAATACCGCCCGCTTCTGTAACAGCTAGCATGTTTTTAATATGTATGAGATTTAAAGGGGTTTCCCTTGTTAGTAAAACCAGTTTCTTTCTTTCTTTTAACATGACATCGGCAGTGCGAGATAAAAGCCCGTTGGTAATACCTTTTGCAATTTCAGCCAATGTCTTCATAGAGCAAGGCGCAACGATCATGCCATCAATATGAAACGACCCACTTGACAAGCAGGCAGCTAAGTCTTGATTAGAGTGAACATAATCAGCTTTGGCTTTGAGTTCTTTTGAGCTGATTTCTAGTTCATATTCTCGTGTAAGCTCGCCAGCTTTAGAAATAATCAAATGTGTTTCAATATTTAATTCTTGAAGTATTTCAAGCAGTCTTACGCCATAGGCAATACCGCTGGCGCCAGTAATTCCAATAACGATTTTTTTTGACTTTTGTTTAGGGAGCATATTTTTCTACTAGTGTATTAACGATTTTTTTTAAATAACCTATCTTTCTCACGCTGCCAGTCCTTTTCTTTTAATGATGCGCGCTTGTCATGAGATTGCTTACCTTTGGCTAAGGCGATTTCTATTTTCACTTTTGCTTCTTTCCAATACATCGAAATTGGAACAATGGTATAGCCTTTTTGTTCAATTTTACCCTTTAGCTTATCGATTTCATTACGATGAAGGAGTAGCTTGCGACGAGAGGTTGGGTCTGGAATAACGTGGGTTGAAGCGGATAACAGTGGCGAAATTAAGGCATTAATTAAAAATGCCTCACCGTTTCGCAAGAGTACGTGACTATCAACTAGTTGCACTTTTCCTTCACGAATACTTTTTACTTCCCAGCCTTGAAGACAGATACCCGCTTCATATTTATCTTCGAGATGATATTCATGAAACGCTTTTTTATTTTTTGCGATGGTACTACTAAATGCTTTCGGCTTACTTTTGCTCATTGTTATAAACGCCTAATTAATCAAACATAAATATTGTAACGTTTTTCGACCAAAGGTTCTAAAGTTAAATAATTAAAATTTTTTTGATATATTTTATATTTAGATAAATTATTATCGTGAATATTAACCTTATGCTTCAATTTTAAATTTAGAAGCGTAAAATACGACTAAATTTTTAGTCCTAAAAAGTAACTGATATTGTGAGAAGTTAGATGACAATGATTGATAAGTCGGCATTAGTGCCATATTCAACAGAGCAAATGTTTAATTTGGTAGATGATATTGATTCCTACCCAGAATTTCTTCCTGGCTGTTCAAGAACTGAAACTTCAAACCGTACAGAAAAATCAGTTGATGGTGTTATGCATCTAATGAAAGGTGGTATAAAACTAGAGCTTGGCACGCATAATGAAATGACAAAAAATAAAGAAATTAAACTTCGTCTTATTAAAGGGCCTTTCAAGCGCTTAACAGGTGTATGGACTTTTAGTCAATTAAGAGAAGATGCTTGTAAGGTTTCACTGAAAATGGAGTTTGAATTTTCAAGTAAAATATTATCAATGGCTTTGAGTGTGTTTTTTAATCAACTCACTAACAGTATGCTTGATGCCTTTTGTAAGCGAGCAAAAGATGTTTATAAGAACGACGGGGAAGTTTATGCAGTTTGAGGTTGTTTATCCTCTACCAGAAGAGCAAATTATATTTAATGTAAAGTCTGATAATAGTATTACGATTAGAGAAGCAATCGTGCGTTCTGGTGTACTTGATAAGTATCCTAAAGTTGATATAAATAACATTCAGGTCGGAATTTATGGTGATGAAAAGCCTTTAGATACTGTTCTGGAAGATCAAGATCGGGTTGAAATTTATCGCCCACTGACGATTTCTCCAATAGAAGCACGCCGAATTAGAGCTGAAAAAAAACGTAAATCAGGGCAAACCAGTAGGTATGGTGCTTAAGAATGTCTAAATTTCTTGAACAGGCGCTTGAACCTGTAAAATTATTTCTTAAATATCACTCAGAGCAAAAATGGATTGATACCGTTTTAGCAGATTTTGACAGTTTTTTACAAGACCATGCTGCTTGTGAACGTAAAGCCTCTGCGATGGCAAATTCAACAGCGGCTTCAGCGCAAGACAAGCCAGTATTGGTAGAAAAAATGATTGATCTTGCTATTGAGGAAATGTATCACTTCAAACAAGTAGTCAAGTTGCTTCACGATAAAGGCTTAACTTTGGCGCCTGATGAAAAAGACCCATACATTCATGGTTTGCGTAAATATATTCGCAATGATATTTCAGGCTTTTTACTTATCGATAAATTACTGATCGCTGCTATTGTTGAAGCAAGAGGGGTTGAGCGTTTTGGTGAAATTGCGCGTCATCTCCCTGAAGGAAAATTGAAAGATTTTTATATTGGTATTACGGTCTCAGAAGCAAAACATTACCAACTTTTTATCGATTTAGCTAAAGAATACCATCCTGCAGAAGCAGTTGATAAACGATTTCAAGACTGGGTTCAATATGATGCCGAGGTCATGCGCACAATACCGGTAAGAGCACGATTACATTAATGAATTCTTATGCTTTAATATAAGAATATTAAAGATTTGTATAGCCTTAGAATGATTGATGATCTTGATTATAAGCTGATTAACACGCCTTTTTCCGATACGCGTCATGCGAGTTCACCACCAATTTATCAAACCGTAACACATAATGTTGATATTGAGGGAGATGAACATAGCCAATATTTATATTCTCGTTTGGCAAATCCAACGACGGATATTTTAGCAAAGCAACTAGCCTTATTAGATGAGGCAAAATATTGCTTTCCTGTTTCTAGTGGCTTAACCGCAATTAATCTCGTTTTTTCATTATTAAATGAAAATGATAGCATTGTCATTGGCGAAGATATTTACGGTGGTACGGATAAAATTATTGAGTACTATAAACAGTATAAAAATCTAAATGTTTTTACTGTTGATACAACCAACCTGACTGAACTTGAAGACTGTCTAAAAGAAAATACAGTTCGATTTGTCTGGTTAGAAACCCCAAGCAATCCATTGCAAATTATTTCAGATATTCAGGCAATTGCTGATCTTGCAAAGCAGTACAATTCTTTATTGGTTGTTGATAATTCGTTCTTGTCGAGTTATTTACAAAAACCATTGAGTTATGGTGCTGATATTTCCCTGCAGTCGTTAACTAAACATATTGGTGGATTTAGTGATGTTATAGGCGGTTGTATTGCAACGAATGATAAAAAACTGGGTCATCAGTTAAAACAACTTGTGATTAATGATGGATCGTTGCTAGCGCCACATAGTGCTTGGTTGTTTTTAAGATCATTAAAAACGCTAAGTCTAAGAATTAGGCAACAACAGGCATCAGCAGAGTTCATTGCTGAATATTTAGATCAACATGATTTAGTTAAAGCCTGCTTTTACCCAAGTCTTGATAGCAAACATAATCGTATTCATACAAGTCAAGCGAGTGGCTTTGGCAGTGTTGTTTCATTTGTCCCAAATAGCTATGAAATGGCTGTAAACATAATACATCAATCGAAAGATGTGATGAAAGTGACTGCAAGTTTTGGCAGTGCCTCAACGACAATTTCAATGCCTTCGCTAATGTCACACAGAAAAATCTTTACTACTAGGAGTAGATCACAACCATTTGACCCTGCTTTAATAAGGCTGTCAGTTGGAATCGAAGACCCCGAAGTCATTAAAAAAATGTTGCAAAATGTACTCAGATAATTTTATGAATTATGGTTGGTAGTAATCGCTGTCTCATACATTGCTAACATCGATTTACTGTCACAATTTTTTATATTATAAACTGATAGGCTTAATCCCAGCGCAATGAAAGTACATGAGATTATGATTAAAAAAACAAAAAATGGTTTAATTAGTTGTTTTATCATGATGCTTTAATTTCCTATTTAATTATATGGATTGTGTTATGCACGATTATAGAGCTGAAAAATAGTATTGAAAGTGTACAAAGTACATATCAGCTTAAGAAGCATGGCGCTTATCTCATAGGCATATATCAAAAATCAATTTATACTATTTGTTAGATAATGTTATTAAGAGGTGATTTCATGGCTATTTGGAAAACAATTGCAACTGTTGATGATTTGAATGATAGGGGAAAAGGCACTGCATCTGACCATATTGGTATTGTATTTACTGAAATTGGTAATGACTATGTACGCGCAGAAATGCCAATTACGGATAAAGTAAAGCAGCCAATCGGTATTATGAATGGTGGTATCTCATGTTTAATTGCTGAGTCAGTAGGGAGTACAGCTGCTAATATCGCAGTTGATATCACTAAACAATATTGTGTTGGTTTAGATATTAATACCAATCATATTCGTCCTGCAAGCAAAGGTAAAGTGATCGCAACTGCTCAACCTATACATATTGGTCAGACGACACATGTATGGTCAATCGAAATACACGGGGATCATGGCAAATTGATTTCTATCAATCGTCTGACGATGGCGGTTAAAAATAGAGTTTAGTTATTTGTGGAATCTCCCGACATTAAGTGGTTGCCTTCAGGTGAACCATATTCTAAGAAATTTAATGATATCTATTTCTCACAACAAAATGGGCTAGCAGAAACACGCTATGTCTTTTTAGAAGGTAATCACTTATCCAACAGATTTAAAGCCACTAATGGTATTTTCCGAATAGCAGAAACAGGATTTGGGACAGGGCTTAATTTTTTAGCAACTTGGCAGTTATTAGATCAAGCCAATAACCCTGATATATTTCTAGATTTTGTATCCGTTGAAAAATATCCGTTATCTAAATCCGAATTAAAACAAGCGCTTAGTGTATGGACTGAGTTAGAAGATTATTCAGAAAAGCTAATTAGTGAATATCCAGAAATTTGTTATCCTGGCACAGTTCAGCTTCAGCTCGCGCCGAATGTTTTATTAACTTTAATATTTGATGATGCAACAAATGCATTTTCAAGTTATCAACATGCGATTGATGCCTGGTTTTTAGACGGTTTTGCGCCAAGTCTAAATTCAGATATGTGGTCTAACATGCTATTTAAACAAATGGCTAGACTGTCGAACTTAAATGATAAGCAAACAACTTTTGCGACCTTTACAGCTGCTTCTAACGTTCGAAAAGAACTCATTCAAGTTGGTTTTGATGTAAAGAAACGAAAAGGATTTGGTAAAAAGCGAGAAATGCTGTGTGGATGTTTTAGCACAACAGGCCATCGAAACATTTCACAACCAATACCTCCATTCTATGCAGTACCAAAATATGATATAGACCCTAATAATAGGGTAGCGGTTATCGGTGCAGGTTTGGCCGGTTGTGCTTTGGCATATGAGTTTTCGAAGTACAATATTAAATGTGATCTATTTGAGAAAGATAAAGTAATTGCCAATGGGGCTTCTGGTAATCCAATTGGCATTGCGCACCCATATTTGAGTATGGATGGAAATATTTCAGATTTATTCTTTACTCAAGGCTTTCTGCAATTAAAATCCTTTTTGAAAGCAAATGCTGATACGGATGTATTTAAGCTGCATTCAATGTATCAAATTCTAGACTCAGAGAAGAAAGAAAAATTTTATCAGGAATTAATTTCCAAGCGAGAACTAGGTGATAACTTAGTTAAATGTCTTATTGGTCAAGAGGTTGTTAAACAGCTAGAAAATATAAATGTAAATGCCGCACTTTATCATCAAGAGGCCTTAGCAGTTAATCCAAAAGCTTTATGCCAACTATGGCTCGACTTAGCTGCAGGGCATGCAAAATTATATTTAGAGACTACTGTTGAGAAACTACAGAAAAGTGATGATGGTTGGTTGGTATCATTAAGTAATAAAAATACTCATAACTACCAATCTGTCATTTTAGCTGGAGGATACGAACAATTTAAACATTTCAAATTTATTGATTATATGAGTTGCTTGGCAAAACATGGTCAAGTTGATGTGGTTAATAACCCTGGTCTTAATAGCATTATTAGCAATAAAAATTATGCTGTACCTATAAACAACGATGAGTTATTAATTGGCGCAACATTTCGGAAACAAAACGATAATTTACAGCCTAGGTTTGATGACTTTAGACAAAATTTGACTGGATTGTCGCAAGTTATTAATGGTGTAAATTATGAACCAAGCTATAGTCGTGTTTCGGTTCGATGTACCTCTATCGATCATTTTCCTGTAGTTGGCGGGGTTATTAACCAGAATGAATTTGAAAATATTTATCAAACAGCGATAAAAAATGGTGTAACGGATAATCATCTTGAGAGTTGCCCATATCAAAATGGCTTATATATTGCTTCTTCATTTGGATCTAAGGGTTTAAGTGCTTCATTAATTTCTGCACAGATCATTAGAGCAATGATATTAGACCATAGTTTGCCATGTAGTTCTTCAATATATAAAGCACTTCAGCCATCACGGTTTTTAGTCAGGAGTTACCGTAAAAAAATATTTTAAATATTATGTATTTTATAGAACCAAACTATACTTAGAGTAATTTGGGTATTTTGGAGTGTGAATGCAGCCAGTAAGATCTATTCAATTAATATTTCTAGCATTTTTTTTGATGATCGTTTATACAGGGTTTTCACTTGATATTAAAGACTTTGAGTTATCTAATGAGGAGTATGCTGAAAAATATTCTCAGGCTCAACAGCAGATAGCTGAAATAAGAGATGCGTTACATAGAGACGATATATTTGATAATGATTTATTTTATTATCGGCAGAAATTAAGGAATTTAGGGTTTTTGTTAAATAAAGCGAGCAATTATTATCAAAATCGCTTAGATAACTTGCAAAGTATTATTAACCAATTTGGTAATACGGATGATCTTGTAGTAGATGTAAAATCTGATAAAAGCGGTAAAACGAGTTATAATGAAAAATTAGAGTCATCAAAACGTATTATTGATGAGTATAAAGGGCGAATATTTGAGATAAAATTGCTCTTAGCTGAACAGCAGAAACTACTTAATATTATTTCTACATTAAGAGTACAAATAAGAAATAAAGATTTATTTATAAATAATGAACCATTATACCATTTGTCTGCATGGGCGCATGGCTTTAATGACATAAAATTATTTTTAAAAGATATTACAAATGAATATATCAATCTTAAAATACAATCCCACAGAATTTTATGGATTATTTTACTGGGACTTGCCTTTGTGGTATATATTTTTGCCTCTAAAATTTTACTTAGAAAAATAAATTCTTTTATTAAGAAACGCATAGATTTTGAAGTAAATACTGACGCAAAGCATTTTATGCAATTATCCTATATCATAATGAGAGGAGTTATTCCTGCATATATTATTTATTGGTTATTTCTTAACATTGCTCAAATTGATGATGAAATATCAGGAACTTGGTACGAAACATTTCGTTCAATTGCCTTATGTGTAAGCTTTTATTTTATCTTTAACGCCTTATCACAAAATTTATTTTTAAAACGATATAAAATATATCTTGATCATCGATCTAATAATAAATATTCATTAATGACAGTACCTTGTTTGGTGGCTTTAGTGGCGATGATATTTTTTATCGATAATATTAATTTTTTTAGTTTAGAGACAAATATATCGCCATTTATAAAACCAGATGGTGCGGCATTGCTTGATTTTATCTTTGGTTCAATATTTTCATTAACATTAATACATTTTGTATTTTATATTATATTGCTTTTTAGGCAGGAAGAAAATAAGAATAAAAAAAATAGAAACTTGTATCGGCTTCTTGCACTATTCTTTTTTGGGTTAGCAATTTTTTATCCAATTATGACCTTTATTGGTTCTTCAAATTTTTCTTCAGGTGTTCTTCTTAACCTTGCCCAAAGTTTTATATTAATCGCAGGTGCTTATTTACTATATAGGTCTAGTATTGCGCTTATTCCGATACTATTGAGCGTAATTCAGAGCTTAGTGCAAAAAACATCTAAGGTAGGAGATGAAATAGAAGAAGAATCTTTAAGTGATCAAAAAGGACATTTTCTGAACTATTGGTTAGGCGCAACCGTTGGTTTTTTATATTTATTTTGGGTTGTTATTCTGGTTCTATTAGTTTGGGGTATTCAGCCAGAAAAATTATATGATTGGTTTGAGTTAGTGTTTATTGATGGTATTCCAATTGGAGAGCATGGGACTTTCTCTTTACTATATTTATTTAATGCGGTAATCGTTCTGGTTTCTTTTTATTATGCTACAAAAGTGGTTCAATATATTGTTGATAACAAAGTGTTGCCCTACACGAATATTGATATTGGTACAAAACATGCCATCCGCACAACCATTGGTTATATTGGATTAGCTTTATCTATTGTTATGTTTATTTATGCATTGGGTGTTGACTCAACTACATTAACTTTTGTTATCAGTGGTTTATCTGTGGGTATTGGTTTTGCATTACAAGACTTATTCAAAAATTTCTTCGCTGGTTTTGTGCTTTTAATTGAGAGACCTATTAAAGTTGGTGACTGGGTGAATGTCAATAATGATATGGGTGAGGTCAAAAAAATTAGAATTAGAGCAACAGTTATTGAAACATTCAACAAGAATACATTAATCATACCTAATAGTTCTTTCGTGAATAGTATTGTCTCAAACGAAACGCTTAACCCCATGAGCCGAGCGGTTATAGAGGTGGGTGTGTCTTACGATGCAAATCCACGAGAGGTTTTAAAAATACTAGAGGGCGTTGCTAAGAATAATGAAAGGGTCTATCCGCAGCCTGCACCTTCGGTTATTTTTAGTAGCTTTGATGATTCATCATTATTATTTGTTTTACGAGCATTTATTAATAAATCAGATCAAGTTTCTATTGAGACTGACTTGAGGATAGAAATATATGAAGCGCTCAATGAGAATGGTATTTCAATTCCTTATCCACAAAGAGATATCCATGTAAAAACAACTGTGGAAGAATCATTTGCTGAAAAGACATTGCATGTAAGTCAAATAGATACAAAAAAAATAGAGGTATCTGAAGACTAAAATAAAGTTATAAAATTGTAATGACCAGAATTGGGTCTAACCACTCTCTGGTATCACATAATTGTAAAATATCTCAAAT
>JAOMSY010000021.1 GCA_028355575.1 Francisellaceae bacterium
TTTTATTTTCCAGAGCACTAAATTTAATTAAACTTGTTTTTGTGTGTAAAAATAGATTTTTTAGACGATAACCTACCTCTGAAGCATTCAGTGATGAAAGTAAATTATTAAAAGTTGTTTGGGTTTTTATGCTGCTTTCAATAACCTAAGTTTTCTACGCTGCTCTTTATCTCTAGCCTTCTTGCGCAATATTGATCCAATTTGTTGAATGTTTCTGCCAACGATAGCAATTGAAACATAACGTTGAAAACCTTCTATTCCACTATCCAAACATTTATCTAATCCATGCTGCTCCAGACAATTAATGCTAGACTCAACCGCTGAGTGTTTGTAACGTTCTGAAATAAAGGCAGGGTTATGTTCAATTAGTTTGCGCTCTTTGGATAGCTTTCCTTTTTTTGGCATTATCACCTGGTCCAAAATTTCACTTAGTTTCTGTTGATTGAGTTTTGAATCAAAGCCTTTGTCAAAACTACAGGATTTAAAATTTGGAAAGCTAGCCTGGCATTCTTTTACGATTAACTCAGCAATACCCGCGTCAGCTTCTTTTTGCATCACCCTGTGATACAGAATAAATTGGTGCTGATCCTCAATAATACAAACTTTAATCCCCAGCTCTATTTTCCCACCAGCCTTACCTTTGTTAACCCATTCAGTGTGCTCTTCGAAAATTGAATACACTTTTTCAGAAGGTGGAATTATTTCACCATTAATAGCTCTTCGTTCGATTTGATTTATTTGCCTATAAGCATGTTTCAAGAAGCTTTCAATTTCATCAGTAAATCTGTGTACAGATATTTCCCCCAATGTTAGCTCTATTTTTGTAACAAATAATTTTGCCATATCAACATAACTTCGATGAGCTTCAATAAGCAGCTCGTCTTTATTTTTAGCTTTTCCTTTTTTTATTTTCTGAATTTTTCTTAATGCTAACTTTAATGTTCTTGTATTATGCTGATATTGCCTCCAGTCTGTTAAACCTGACGCTTTAGCAGCTCTGTAAGTTAGCACAATAGCGCGGCGCATAGCATCTTGCAATAAACTGATATCGCTTGGGAAGTGTACGTTAGTTTCGACAACAAAAGAGTCAGCTCGACCTTTTAAGTTACCAGCAGCTTTTTTTTTAAAAGTTTGTGACCAGCATCTACAATGATTTTATTTATATTTTCCATTACTTCATGAGTTAACAAGCGCACATTGTCTTTGATTGTTTGAAGTGGGTATTTATATCCATCATCAAGGATTCCTCCTCTGCCAAGCATTTGCCTGATTTCAATGTGGCTATTTGCCATTTCACGTAGCCTGTCATAATCCCAGTTAAGGTTTACTCTTAATGTTGCCAATACAAATATACTCCATATATCCATACCCACTCTGCCAAATGTAACTTGTGATGCACTAAAAATATTTTTTAGCAGTAAAGAGATTGGATCAAGGACTTCCTTGTCCAAGTAAATATACTGTAAACCTCTTAAAATATTGGGAATATCATCACGAGAGTTATTGCAGATGACAATGTCCTCAATATTGGTTTGTCCGAGAAGTTGTTGGTTGGGAAATATTTCACGCATAAATTTACATCGAAGATTTTTTGAATAGACTTATTTTAACATTTTTATCAGCGAAGATTTATAGATAAAGAGCCCCAAAGCCAATATTTAGGCATAATTTGTAGAGTAAAGGGAAAGTTTCATACAATCTTCGAACTTAATATTCAGCCTGAAAGTCAGTGCCTATATGGGTTTGAAGAGCATGCGTTCAAGCACTATTTAGTAGCAACCAGTCTTTTGCTTCTTGAGGGATCATATCTTTCGTTCTTAACATGACCTTTTTACTTAACCAAAGCCCATTTAGGTAAGGAATAACGCATTGATCAGTTATATTTTTTTCTGATGCATTCGCCTCAATACCACACTTTTGCATAACAATATTTTCATTCTCTGCAAATAAGCTTGTACTTCCTAGGCTCATGGCTAATAGCGATGGTACTAATAATTGATTCAGTCTCATATTAAAATAACTAAAAGTAATAATATATAACCATAGCTATTTGATAGCATAATTCAAAATACTTACTTTACTATTTAAACATTACCTGACATATCTGGTATCAAAGACTAATTGGCATTATATTTAGCATTATTATTTATAAAATGTGATATGAATCTAAGCAATAAATTTTTGTCCTATACTGGTCATACAATGGCTAATATTATTCCTCGCGTTATTTCAATTTTAGTTATTATAAACGGCAGCCTTTATACACTAGAGGGCATATTATTCCTTGAAAGAACACCTGACCTTGACAAAGCGATAAAATATCTTGGTACGGTTGATATTTTTCATCAGCAAAACTATACAAATGGATTTTCTTTACTTTTTGGTTCGATGGGAATATTGATTGGTATTGGGCTATTTAAAAGGCACAAAATGGCCTGGTTTTGGTCAACTGTTTTTTTAGGTGTCACGATCTCTATTAATTTATTTACTTGGCATATAACACGAACTTTTTATTATTCCGTTTTTGCTTTTGTTTTATTATTACTAACATATAGATCTTTTGACAGAGAAAGCGATAAACAGACTTACGTACTGTTATCAATCATTTTTTCACTTGGATATGGCATTATCGGAACCTATATGCTCAAGGAAGGATTTAATGGCGTAAATACTTGGATAGATGCGCTGTACTTTACCATTGTGACTTACAGTACTGTTGGTTATGGTGATATTACACCAACATCTGACATTGCTAGACTGTTTACCTGCACAATGATCTTGATTGGTCTTTCTACTTTTGCGACAGCCATTAGTGTTTATTTTGGACCGATGTTAACTGAAAAATTTCAAAACATACAAAAGCACTTAGCTGGTAATCATCTTCATCATCACGAAAAAAATCCTAATAGTCATAACGAACATACAAATAACCCTGAGAATAAAAAATGATAACACTTCACCATCTCGAACAATCCCGTTCATACAGAATTGCATGGATATTAAATTTATTAGATATTCCATTTCATGTAAAAGCATATACTCGAGATGAAGAAACAAAATTAGCCCCTAATGATTTGAAAAGCCTTCATCCGTTAGGCAAGTCCCCTATATTAGAAATTGACAAACAGCCTTATGTTGAAAGCGCTGCCATTATTGAATACTTGACAGATAAGTATGATAAAGAACATTCACATAGCTCTGATGATTATGAGTATAAATTCTGGCTGCATTATGCTGAAAGCTCATTAATGCCATTGGTGCTGAGTAAGTATCTTTTTATCAAAGTTTCAGAATCAAAAGCGCCCTTTTTTATTAAGCCCATTATTAATAAAATATGCAAAACGATGGACGCCATGTTTTTCAATCAGCAGTTTACCACGCACCTAAAATTTGTTGATAAACATCTAAGCAAACATGATTATCTGTTTGCTGATAAATTTACCGCAGTAGATATTCAAAACCACTTTCCTCTAGTAGCCATTCAAAAACGTTTTGGTATTAAAGGCTATCCAAATATATCTAAGTATCTTGAACGCATTGAAGCAGAAGAATCGTTCATTAAAGCTAAACAACAATTAGGTAATTTAGAAATACTTTAATATCAGACTAAGGATATTTCAGCATCGTGAAACACTTTTAAAGACTCTCTATGCGCAATACTTACAACTGAACAGTTTGGTAATTTATCTTTAAGCAGACTATATACTTTTCGCTCTGAATCGATATCCATAGAGGATGTACTTTCATCTAGGAATACCCAATCAGGTTTAGTTAGTATTACACGGACAAAGGCAACCTTTTGTTGTTCACCACCAGACAAGAGTTCATGCCAGTTTCTCACTTCATTGAGTTTATTAGCATATTTAGGCAGACCTATATTAATCAATAACTGTTCTAATTCTGCATCAGAGTATTGATGGTTATCGGGGTAACACAAATTTTCTCTTAAAGTACCAAGTGGAAAATAAGACTCCTGTGGTAAATACATCATCTTTTTATCATTTGGAAAGCTCAAGTTACCTGAGAAAAATGGCCAGATACCAGCCAAAGTTTTTATAAACGTACTTTTACCTGAGCCAGAAGGACCAGTTAACAAATAATTTTTTCCTAATTCAAATGTGGCGTTAAAGTTGTCTAGTAATATGGTGCCTGATTGCGTTTTCAAGGTGATTTCTTCAGCAACAATATCTTTACCTGAACAAAAACGATGTTTTGCTTGAATATCAAGATACATATGAGAAACTTTATCTAGCTTCTCCATAAAGGTCATTAAACGCAACGCACAAGCACGCCATTGCGCGATATTTGAATATGAACTCACCACATAAGATAATGAGCTTTCTACTTGCCCAAAAGCAGCCATAACCTGCTGTATACCCCCTATTCCAATTTTTTTAGCAAAGTACATTGGTAGTGAGGCAATAAGAGGGATGATAATAGATATTTGTTGAAAGCCACCCGTAAAAAATAATAACTTCTTCTCGCGGTTAATTAGTTTTAAATTGATTAAAATAGCTTTTTCAAAAAATCTAATGATACCGTGTTTTTCATCAGCTTGAGCACGGTACATTGCAATGCACTCTGCATAGTTACGAATATGAACAGCGCTATAACGAAAATCAGCTTCTGCGTGTTGCTTCTCGTAATTTAACGGTACAAGTCTTTTACCTATTTTATGTGAAAAGAAAGTTCCAATTATGCTATAAGCAAGTGCAATCCAAACTAAATAGCCATCAATATCCCAAACACCTAAACTACCTAAATCTAAGTGCAAGCTTCCTGACAGTACCCACAATAACGAGATAAAAGCAAAGAAAGTGACCACCGCATCAATAAGCCCTAAAAACAAAGTAGTAGTTAAGGAAGTGAACTGTTCAACATCTTCTTGAATACGTTGGTCAGGGTTATCAGTATACTCATCAAAATTTTCAATAAAATAATAGCTTTTACAATTCAACCACCTATCAATGACATATTGCGTTAACCACTCACGCCATCGAACAGCAAAGTTTGATTGTATATAAAACTTATAAACTGAAATTAAAACGAATACCGTGGCTAAAACTAGAAAAATTCCAATTAACTTTATGACTGAAGCTTGATCATACTGTTGAACAGCATTCCAAAAATATTTAAACCAATATGTTACCCCAATATTTAAACCTACAATTACTGTCGTAATTGCGATTAATACAATAAGGTTTAAATAAGCATAATTCTTTTTCTTGCTTTTCCAAAAGAGTGTGACAATCCGCCAAGTAGATACAGGGCTGTATGTATGTTGCGGTTTATTCAATTGAATTCCTTTTTAATTGAACCATCATGAGATACAAGTAAATAGCATAGATTATGGAATATTATAGCTCAAGAATTGCTATACAGTTTTAAATGATCTTATGCAAGAGAATGGGTGATAGAAATTTAACAACAAATAATATGTTTTAAATTGATATCAATTTATTACTATTCATCATATCCTTTCTACCCCAAACTATCAGTAATTATTGAACTATCAATCGGTTTCTTTCATTTAAAAAGCTGTCTTTCTTGTTTATTATCTAAAGCTGGGTTTAAATTTATACGTTATCAATAATTAGAATTATTATCATGTTTCTAACCACTTCCCTTGCATTAACACTCATAATGCTTTTGGCAATTGCCTGCCAATGGTTAGCTTGGAGATTAAAATTACCAGCCATTTTATTTTTATTGGCCTGTGGAATAATTTGTGGGCCTTTAAGTATTTTTGCTTTTAATACCGCTATTTTTAGTCCAGTTGAGTTATTTGGCAATGATTTATTCTATTCCGTAGTTTCCTTGAGCGTCTCAATAATATTATTTGAAGGATGCATGACACTGCATTTCTCTGAAATAAAAGGAAGTGGCAACGTCGTAAGAAACTTTGTCACCATCGGGCTAGTTTTAACTGCCATTGCCACTGCGATACTGAGTCATTTTATTTTAGGTTTTCCTTGGCAAGTTGCTGCAATGCTCGGCGCAATAGCCTGTGTTAGTGGGCCTACAGTGGTTGTGCCTATGCTTAGAAGCATTCGTCCAAACAAAGAAATATCAAAAATTGTTAGGTGGGAAGGCATGCTGGTTGATCCATTAGGTGCAATCTTTGCCGTTATTGTTTTTGCTGCAATTAGTAGTGCAAATCAATTTGATGCTGTGACTTCTATTGTATGGCACGTGCTTGCGATTAGCTTTATTGGAATCGCTGTAGGGATTATTGCAGGTTATATTCTTGGCTTAGTTCTCAGAAGACACTGGGTGCCTGATTATATGGCTAATCTGTTTGTTCTTAGTACTGTTGTTTTTACTTTTGGTTTCGTCGATAACATACTCGACGGTTCAGGTCTACTTGCAGTCACCATAATGGGTATTATGGTCGGCAATATGAAGAATACCAATATCGATGATATTGTCGATTTTAAGGAAAATCTTAGCATTTTGTTAATATCAGTATTATTCATTACTTTAGGTGCAAATGTTACATTTACAGGTTTTCAAGATGTTATTTTTCCAGCCATTTTATTAGTGCTGTGCCTACAATGTATTGTCAGACCAATTGTATCTGTTATATGCACTTTTGGTAGTAACCTAAATTGGCGTGAACGCGCCCTACTCGGCTGGATAGCACCAAGAGGCATTATTGCGGCTTCTGTTGCAGCTATTTTTTCAATCGAGATTATGGGAATTAAAGACCCAAATGTTGACTACCAATTATATGGCAGATTACTTAGTACAGTTACATTTTTAATTATTATTGGAACTGTACTAATAGAAAGCTTTACCGCACCAACTTTTGCAAAAATACTTAAAGTAGATATGCCTGACCCGAAAGGTTTTTTAATTATTGGTGCCAATAAATTAGCAAGGAAAATTGCTAAAGTGCTCACTATGCAAAATATTTCTGTACAAATGGCGGATGTTAATTGGAAAGATGTTCAGTTAGCAAAGCTTGAAGGTTTAAATTGCTATTACGGCAGCCCTTCATCAGAACATGCAGGCTGGCATATGGATTTAGTTGGCATTGGAAGAATGCTTGGTCTTGCTGATAATAATCATATGAATAGTTTAGCAGCAGTTAGGTACCATAAAGAATTTGGTAATAATACAATTTTTATATTACCTACACCTGCTAATAGTAAACAAACTAAGGTGATTAATAAGCATTATAGTAAACCACTGTTCACCCCTGACTTATCTTATGAAAACCTTGCCACAAAAGCTGGGGATGATGTAACGGTAAAAGTTACTAACTTAACTGAGAAATACGACTGGAAGGAATATAACGAAGCGAATAAAGACAAAACAATTTATTTATTCGCCATTGATACCAAAGGTAAAGCAAGAGTATTTTCACCTGAAAGCTACTTTACCCCGACAGATGGCTGGAAAATAATTTCTTTGACGATTGCAGTATGTGATTTCAATTAGAAAAGCATTTATATACAAACCTATTACCCAAAGGCAATTATCGACATGTTAATAAATCGAAAAAAAATGTTTTTTGGCATTTTAATTGTTTTATCAATGGAACTAATTGACCTGACCGTACTCAATAATATCTTACCTGATATAGCTGATTCATTTAACACACGAGTGTTCACAGCTAAAATTGCTATTACAAGCCACCTAATATCTTTTGGAATATTTATACCTCTAGCTATGTGGATCGCTACTAGATTTGGTAGCCGAACGCCCATGATTATATCACTGATTGGCTTTGTATTATCTTCAGTTCTATGTGGATTTTCTTGGGATATAAATTCGTTAGTAGCATTTAGAATAATACAAGGTTTTTTTGCTGCGATTATGCTGCCTATTTCACAAACTGCAATGATTAGACTTTCAGAATGCATGTTACAGGTGTCATCTGAAATGGGCTTACATTCTGTAGCATCTGCTTGTTTAGGCCAAATAATTGGTGCGATATTCTCACAACATTTATCCTGGCGCTATGCTTTTTTCATGAATGTGCCACTTGGTATTATTAGTCTGTACTATGTATGGCGTTACTTTCATGTGCCATTTCCAAAACAAAAAATCAGGCTTGATGTCTTTGGATTTATCACAGTCGGTTTAAGTATTGGAATGCTATTCGCACTTAGCGACCTAATTCTTGCAGAAGAAGTATCTCTAATTACCAAGCTATTTTTAGCTTTATCTCCATTTCTTTTAATTTGGATCTATTGCTTAAACTACAGAAAAATTAAGAACCCTATTTTTGAATTTAGCCTATTTAAAAACAAAGATTTCTCGTTATCACTATTGGTGATACTAATCAACAGAGCATCAGTATATTGGATATTTATTGCCCTACCAATTTATTTATATCTATATATTGGTTATAGCCTCACCATAGTTGCAGTAATCATGGTTTGTATATGGGCAACAAATTTCTTAACCAGTAAGTATGCTTTAATGGTCTCTCATGCAATAGGAAAAAAAAATACCGTCGTCTTGTCTTCAACAGGAATGTTAGTCTTGATGCTGTGCTGGGGATTTTTATTAGGGAATAGAATGTTGTTACCCTACATTCTAGCGTTAATCCCTTTTTCAGGTATTATGATGTGCTTTTTCCAAACAGCATCACATTCATACATACTTAGCGTGGTGAGCGACAAACACAAAGCTGATAGTTATGTGATATCAAAATCATTAATGATGATTGCAAGCGGACTATCACTCTCATTTCTAGGAATTGTATATGAACTCTCGAAAATGTACTTGGTAGCATCAAATAATTATCCTTTATATGCTTGGGCATTTCAGTATAGTTTTATTGTTTGTGGTATTTTACAATTTGTATCAAGCCTTTTAATTTATTTTTGCAGAAATAGTCGTGGATTATTATATACAAGTGATTCAGCCTGGCAGAATAAATACCTTTCTTAATATTTCGCAAAGTAGCATTTCCAGCTCCCTAATATCTAGGAGGTATAAAACAAGTTATTTTTCTAGACAACACAAGTAGAATGCTTGTTAGTTATTTATAATTATTGCTATATCGTAATTATTTTTGACTATTTATGAAATTTGCAAAGTTTTTAATGGAGACAATACACCAACTTGGTATTAACCATATATTCGGTGTTCCAGGAGATTATAATTTAAGATTACTCGATTTTGTTCTCGACCATGAGTCATTAAATTGGGTTGGCGGCTGCAATGAGCTCAATGCCGCTTATTCGGCTGATGGCTATGCTCGCATTAATGGTTTATCTGCACTTATAACAACCCATGGCGTGGGCGAACTAAGTGCTGCAAATGGCATTGCTGGTAGCTATGCTGAAAATATTCCAGTCATACATATTGTTGGTTACCCTAAAGAAGATGCATTGGATAAAGACTTACCTGTTCATCACACTCTTGCTAACAAGCATAAAAATAATTTTCTACATTCTTTCGAAACCATTACCTGTGCCTCAACTATTCTAACACGTTACAATTTTTTAACTGAACTGCCTAGAGTATTAGAAAGCATGCTGTCCCATAAAAAACCTTGTTATATTGGCATACCCTGTGACTTGTTCGATTTAGAAATAGGCCAACATATTAAAAAAATTAATTTTAACCAATCTCACTGCACTGAAATGAATGAGGCTCTTATTGATTCTATTGCAACAAAATGTAATCAAGCAAAAAATCCTCTGTTGATTGTTGGTGCTAATGTTAGTCGTTTCGAATTAAAGGAGATAGTTCAGCAAATAATTGATAAGCATAGTTTTCCATTCGTTACCAGTTTTATGAGCAAGGCAGTCATTGATGAAAGCAACCCTAACTTCAAAGGTATTTATGCAGGGAAATATAGTAATTCTGAGGCTCTAAATACAATCAACCAAGCAGACTGTATCCTTTCAATTGGTGTGATTAAAACTGATATTAACTCTGGTGGTTTTACAGAATTAGAGATTGACCCAAACAGTCTTATTAAAGTAAAACCAGAGTTCGTTCAAATAGGGACTAAACTTTATACTAACATCAACCCTTCAACATTATTGACTAAACTAAATCAAGAGTTAAAGCTCAATACGATACCCTTAAATAAATTGACTAGCTTTAAAAACAAAGATTACAAACTAGACACTTCACGATTGAATCATGATAGTTTTTGGCCATATATCGCTAATGAAATCATACAAGATAATGATATTGTTATTGCAGAAGCAGGTACATCTGTTTTTGGTTTGCTTAGGAAATACCTGCCTCAAAAAGACATTACCTTTATATCTCAACTCTTATGGGCATCAATAGGATTTACGCTACCCGCAGCACTTGGGGCAGCAATGGCCGATAAATCCAGGAGAGTAAATCTTTTCATTGGTGATGGTGCATTTCAATTAACGGGTCAAGAAATTAGCGTAATCGCTAAACACAACCTCAATATTAATATTTTTGTTATTCAAAATAATGGCTATACAGTAGAACGTGCAATACACGGAAAAACACAATCATACAATGATATCCCTCAATGGCACTTTAAAGCATTTGCCCAATCACTTGGCATTAATGAAAGTCATACCATTAATAATCTACTTGAATTAGATAGACTGAAATCACCGCTTGAACAGCCGCGTCCTAAATTATTTGAATGTATCTTTGATCAGGATGATATTCCAGAATTGCTACGCTTAGTGACGAGTGAATTATCTAAATCTAACGAGAGCTGATTAGCCTTCCTGTCAATTCCCGAAAAATAAATATAAAAGCATCGGTATTTCTTGCAAGCTTACGTATAATGGCTTCAACTTCATAAATAATAGCGATTATGACTGATACAAAAGAATCACAAAAAACGACTCACTTTGGTTATAAAGAAGTTCCATGGGAACAAAAACAAGATAAAGTTGCTGAGGTCTTTCACTCTGTTGCAGGTAAATACGATGTAATGAATGACCTAATGTCTTTTGGTGTTCATCGTGTCTGGAAAAAATTCACAATCTCAAAAACCAATGTAAAAGCGGGTGATAAAGTTTTAGATATTGCTGGTGGAACAGGCGATTTGGCCTACAAATTTTGCCAAAAAGTAGGCCCAAAAGGTGAAGTGTATTTAAGTGATATTAATCACTCAATGCTAATGGTTGGTAAAGAAAAGCTAACAAATAAAGGCTGCATAGGCAATATTAAATATGTTCAAGCAAATGCAGAATGCTTACCGTTTGAGGATAACTATTTTGATATCATCACCATCGCCTTTGGGTTAAGAAACGTTACCGATAAAGATAAAGCCTTAAGGTCAATGTATAGCAAACTTAAGCCTGGTGGTCGCTTATTTGTATTGGAATTTTCTAAACCAATATTACCAATGCTTAGCACAATTTATGACAAATACTCTTTTACCGCCCTACCTATTATGGGAAAGTTAGTTGCCAATGATTCTGAAAGCTACAAATATTTAGCAGAGTCAATTCGCAAACACCCTGATCAAGAAACACTATTAGGAATGTTTCAAGATGCTGGCTTTGATGAACCTGGTTACCACAATCTGACAGGCGGAATTGTCGCACTACATTATGGCTACAAATATTAATTGTTTGGAAGGTTCAAATGAATAGTCTAGTTATTAGTACTTTACAAAACACACTAAATTTCACATTAGATCAAGATCCTCAAAAATCACATATTCTCAAGCTAACAAAGTATAAAACATTACAAGTAGATATTTTGGACTGGAATTTAAAAATAATATTTGTTCCTGAGGAAAATAGCATTAAGGTATTGGAAAAATTGCCTAATGAAGAAGCATCTCCAGACTGCATACTTTCTGGTAAATTACTTGACCTAATCACATTAAGTGTATCTGAAAATGCCCAGCAAATAATCCAATCAAATAAAGTCACGCAAACAGGTGACTTACATGTCCTTCAGGATTACCAAACTGCTATTAAAGCCTTTCAGTTTGACTTACCACAACAAGTCAAAGAAGCGTTAGGCCCTAACCTGACCCAATTATTTATTTCTCCAATAAAAGGCATAACAAATTGGTTTTCCAATTCATTTGATTCTACAAAAAAAGATATTACTGAATATGCTCAAGAAGAATCTCAGTTATTACCGCCAGCTGAAGAAGTAAAAGATTTTTTTGATGATGTTCAAGAACTATCATTGAGGCTCGATAGATTAAACGCACAGATTAATCAATATATAGAATCTATTACCATCAAGGATAATGTATGAGATTCACAGAAAAATGGTTTAGATTAATTTATATTGCTTATATTTTTAATAAGTATAATTTAGCAGAGCTTTTAGGCAGCATTCCTTTATTAAAAGCGATTAGTGTTTTTATTTACGCCAATCCATTTTACTGGATTCGCAGCAGAAAATTAAAAGGACTATCACGAGAAGAAAGGCTTAGGATAGCGCTTGAAACATTAGGGCCAATATTTATTAAATTTGGGCAAGCGCTTTCCACTAGACCAGACCTTATCCCGCCAGTTTATGCCCAGGAGCTATCAAAGCTACAGGACAATGTTCCACCATTCTCAAATTCTCAATCGAAAGCAATTATCGAAAAATCTTTAGGTTACAAAGTTGAGCATGCCTTTTCTAGTTTTGGTGAAACACCTTTGGCATCCGCCTCAATTGCACAAGTTCATGAAGCCACGCTTATAGATGGCACCGAAGTTGTCATTAAAGTTTTGAGGCCTGGCATTAAAAGTATCCTAAAAAAAGATACAGCATTATTGAAAGTCTTTGCGGAGATGATTCATCGTTATATTCCCTCATCAAGACGATTAAAGCCGATTGAAGTTGTTGCAGAAATTACACGTGATTTATTTGATGAACTTGACCTTTTACGTGAAGGTGCCAATGCCGCCCAATTGAGAAGAAACTGGAAAGACAGTGATATCCATTATGTGCCGGAAGTTTATTGGAAATATTGTCGGGAAAATATACTCGTATTAGAAAAAATTACAGGTACACCTGCCACAAATGTTCAAAAATTAAGAGATATGGGTGTTGACCTTAAACTTCTTGCCGAAAGAGGTGTTGAAATATTTTACACACAAGTCTTTCGTGACTGCTTTTTTCATGCAGACATGCACCCTGGCAATATTTTTGTTGATATAAATAACCCAGCAGACCCTAGATATATTTCAGTTGATTTTGGCATAATTGGCACATTAACTAGAGAAGACCAACAGTACCTTGCTGGTAACTTTCTCGCATTCTTCACACGAGATTACAAAAAAGTAGCTGAACTGCATATTGACTCTGGCTGGGTACCACCAGATACACGAGTTGAGGAACTTGAATCAGCAATTAGAACGGTTTGCGAACCTATCTTTGGTTTACCTTTAAGTGAAATATCTTTTGGTTATACGCTAATGCGGTTATTCCAGGTAGCAAGACGATTTAACATGGAGGTTCAACCGCAACTAGTCTTACTCCAAAAAACGCTTTTAAATATTGAAGGGATGGGTAGAGAACTCTATCCAGATTTAAACCTATGGGCAACAGCAAAACCATTCTTAGAAAAATGGATGAAAAAACATATTGGTATAAAAGGCTTTGTTGAACGTTTTATTGACCAAGCACCGCAGTTAAGCGAAAAACTGCCAGAAGTTCCTGAATTAATTTTTGAAATAATGGAATACCAACGTGGTCATCTAAGGCAGCAAAAAATTAAAGAATTGAAGTCAGACGAATTTTTAGAACGACAAAAAAGTAGATCCAGAAGACGCGGCTTTGCACTTGCTGCAGGCACAGGATTAATTTCTTTTGCAGTATTATTTACCGCACAGCTAAGTATTTTATCTCCCATAAAGTCTTTTTTTATGGCGTATGCTGGTGAGCTCGGTATTTTAGGCGCAATTATCATATTATGGTATTTATTTACACAACCAGGAAAATAAGGACACAAATATGTCAGACTGTATTTTTTGTAAAATAATAAATGGTGACCTACCTTGTAACAAGGTATATGAAGATAAAGAATTTCTTGCATTTCACGACTTACACCCTAAAGCGAAAGCACATGCACTAGTTATCCCGAAAAAACATATAGAGAGCCTAAACAAACTATCTGATGCAGATGAAAAATTGATGGGGAAATTAACGCTCTTATTACCTAAAATAGCTGATATGCTAGGGCAATCAAAAGGGTTTCAAACAAGAATCCACACAGAAAAATCTGGTGGCCAAGAAGTATTTCATTTACATTATCATATTCTTGGTAATCATTAAGACTTTTAAAAGCTAATTCTACCAGCAATTGATAGCACTTCTAATGGTGGTATAACGGCAAACTCAACACCCACGTGATAAATAGTAATATCAACAAATCCTTGTAAAAATGGTATAACTGGGCTGTAATTACTCAACCACATGCCCTGGCCATCTTTGTACCCTGACAATAATCCTAGGTTATATCCAATTTCAACATTAATTGGGCCATCTTGATATCTGAAGAAGTTTCTTCTAATACCCGCAGTATATCCACGCTCAAAATAAGTATTTTTAATAGTTGCTACATAAAACCATTCATAGTTAATTGCCAATAAGTCTTGGTGCCAGTTAACATCTGGTCCAAAAGGGTCATCATAAAAAACATGGTATGACCACATACCAATACCAATTCCGCTAGACGGCGTAAATCCCCATAAAAACTTTCCTACTGCATCAGCAGTACTACTTGCCGTATTATTGAAGTCATAAGAAGTTGTTATGATTGGACCATCGTCATCTTCAGGTGTATTGCTATCCCCATCTTTATTTACATCTTTTACTGGTGCTTTTTCCGAAGTAGATTTTATTAATTGATCTTCAGACGGTTTTGATGTTTCCCCAACAGCATCAGCTGATGAGCTTGTCTCTTGAGCGCTAGTAGTTGAAGATGATTCTCCATTAAGACTTTCTGCTGAAACTGGGGTAACGAATACAACAGACGCCAACAATAAAGCAGGTGCTTTTAATATATATCTGCTACACATATTCGCTATAAATGAATGACTTAATTACTATTTTGGTTCAAGAAGCTGAATTTTGCCACTATTTTAATGATATTAGCTTTTTAAATTTATATTCACCGATTTAATTAGATGATTTATTATTTGAAAATGATCATCCATCATATCTGAAGCGATAAATTGAAAATCATTAATTGAGTACCATTTGGCTTTATTAGCATCATCAGCTGCATTGACTTGAGGCCTTTCGGACAAGCAAGATAAATCAAACAGTCCCACATGCGTAATTGTCCTGCCTCTAGCTGATCTATCAGGATAATCATATACTTTGATTTCTAAGAGATTCTCATGCAGTTGCGCTGAAGTGACATTAATTTGTGTTTCTTCATTTAACTCACGAATAATCGCATCTTTTATTCGCTCGCCTTTATCAATAAAACCACCTGGCATAGCCCATAGTCCTTTACCTGGTAAATTTTTTCTTTGAATCAAAAGTATAGATTCTTTGTGTATTATTACAGCATCAACCGTAACAAAAACCGCGGGAAATGGAGTGTTCTGCCAAGATTTTTTATATTGCTGTATATATTCATATTCTTTTACTAATTCAGAAAACTTATTAGATAATATGAATTTATTTAAAAATTCGGCTGTACCTTTTTCATTTTTATTATTCACGAGGTAGGTATTTAGTTTATGGAATTGCATTGACCATAAGTCATCACGAAGGTTCGTCGCATTTAAACCGTCATAATTTTCTGTTGAGATATAATCCCAACTTGGAAACGATTTTAAATAGTATGATGACGAATCTTTATCATGCCCAACAATCGCAACCTTATCTCCTAGTGATGAATGTAAAGATACTGATTTTTTTACATCATCTTCCCAGGCTGTTTCTTCATAGAAATAATCAACAACAGGTTCAATGATAACATTAGATATATCAATACCATTATTTTTCAAATCAGAATAAATCATGGCTTTTCGTTCATCGAAGGTGAAAGGATTTTTGATTGTTCTAGCTCTATTGGCTGAGCCTATAACCAAAATAAGCTTATCAGAAATAGCCAAAGCTTCTTCTATGTTAAATAGATGTCCTTTATGAAAAGGCTGAAAACGACCTATGAAAACACTAAATTGGTATTTTGTATTCATAATCCTAATAATCTCTTCGCAGCTTTCGATTTTATAGGGCTTACATGAGAAACAATACTTAATGCGCCTTTCATAAGTATATTTTTCGCGGTATTGCTTGAAGTCATAAGTCTTCTAGCTTCTTCGCTCTCTTTTAATACTTGTTTTGCATAACCATGCCTACTTTCAGTATATTTCTCTGTTTGATTAGATAACATCAACTCAACCAATTTAACTGAGTCTGCGATACCCAAATTCATCCCTCTTCCACCTACAGGAGAGTGACAATGCGCAGCATCACCAGCAAGAAATACATTTTGTTGTTGATATGTTGATGCTTGCCTTACGGATATCTCAAAAGTCCCTTCTCGTTTTGTTTCTAGTATGTTCAAATCATACGGTAAAGTATTTAAGGCATTTGCTGTATTCGAGATTATTCTATATCTATTCACGCCAATAGGCGCTAATACAACCACATTAACTTTGTTTACCCTGTATACAGTAAAAGCATTATTATCTTTCCAGTTATCAGCAATAACATCTGCTATAGACCATGTTTCATCAAGCTCATAACCATCGTAATCTATGTTTAGTGTTTGCCTAACAGCACTGCGAATTCCATCAGCGCCAATAACATAATCAAATTGCTCACTGTCTCCTTCATTAAAGTTAACTAACACCTGGTTGTCTTCTTGCTGTAATGATAAGAATTCTCTAGCATATTGAACTTTACCGCCTAGCTCTTTAAGCTTAGCTCTTAATATTTCTTCTGTTTCTGATTGCGGTAATGCTAACACATAACCATGTTCGTGCGCTTCTGATAAGGGCAAGCTAAGCATTTTTTTATTATCAAAAAACATATTTAACTCTATAAGTTTAAACCCTTTATTTAATAATTTCTCAGATATACCTGAAGGCTGTAATATCTCTAAACTATTAGGTAATATTCCGACTGCTTTAGATAAATCACTAGGCCCAGATTTTCTATCAATAATCGTTGGTATAACGCCATTACGTGCTAATTCGACAGCAGCAGTTAAACCCGTTGGTCCAGCACCCACAATTAATATTTTCATAATTACACACCATGCTAATATTTGTTAGATATATATAAACTATATCTATTCTATAAAATAGATACAAAACTTAACTAATCAATAAATGGCACACTCTCTTTTTTGAGCCACCCTGTTAAGCTATATCGCTTAGCATTTGTAGGTAAAACTTCATGTTCTAAGCTGCTTTTGAAACAAACTAATCGATTTGCAATTGGTTCAATAATTTTTGTCTCTTTATCATTATCGACACACAATTCACCTTGGTCTGAAGGCTTCCATTCATCATTTAAGAAAAATACCAACGAAATTTGTCGGATATCATTTCCTTTAAACTGATCACGATGCTTTAAGTAAAATTTACCAATTGGATAAACTGCAAAATGCGCCTCAAAATCTGTGAGACTAAGAAAAAAACTATAGTTTATAAGAGCGCGTAATTTATCTATTGCATTAAAATAATATTGAACGCCTTTTTGTTGATCGTTCTTACTTAACCAATATACCCAATCACCTCGAATTTCAGTTTTAATCTGATGCTCGATATCTTTACCAATACCAGCTTTATCAAATTCATTTTCTTTCTCAAGATAGACGGCATATTGTTTAAGTGAAAAATAAATATCTCTAGGGAGGAAGTCGTCGATAACAACATATCCCTCTTTTTCTATACAAGAAATTACTATTTTATCCCTTTCCAATTCAATATTTCTCCAGCCTAATATTGAATTCAACATTCTTAATGTAGATGTTTATAACTTTTATTAGGGCAAAAATAATTATCTGATATTAATAAACTAAAGTCATCAAAAATATTATTTTGAGACAATATACGATAAACTCATTCTGCTAGAATCGTAATATTTTCGTAACATAATTATGCTAAATTTGCTCAAAATTTAATTCATTCAAACGCTATAAATTAAGGAATTAGAATGGAACCCGCTCAAAAGCTAGAGCCATCAAAAATAAAAAAGAAAACGGTTCAAGAATATCTAGACGAATCACCAGTATGGGCTGATGGCACTGTTGTAAACATGGTTCCCCTTACTCGCATGCAATGGTTGATATGGGTATTAGCAACAGCTGGAAAGTTCTTTGAAGGAATGGTCGTATTCATGACAGGTATTGCCTTACCATTAATTACAATGGAGTATAACCTGGACTCATTTCAAAAAGGTGTAATTGGTTCTGCGAGTCTTATCGGCATTCTCATAGGTGCAACAGCACTAGGCAGCCTTTCTGATAAGTTTGGTCGCAAGAATATGTTTATTGCTGAAATGATTCTATTTGTCTTATTTATTATCACCTTAGTTTTTACACACTCATTTATATTAACAGCTATTATGCTCTTAGGTGCTGGTATTGCATTAGGTTGTGACTACCCTACTGCAAATTTGATGATCTCAGAAACAATACCAAGCCGTAACCGTGGCAAGCTTGTACTAAGTGCATTTGCATTTCAGGCGGTAGGCGCATTATTTGGAACTCTGTTAGGTTGGGTTATTTTATATAATGAACCAAATTTAGATGCTTGGCGCTTAATGTATGCATTTGCAATTATCCCAGCCATTTTAGTTGTTATTGGACGCTTTAAAATTGTTAAAAGTCCGCATTTTTTAGTGTCTCAAGGCAAAATTGAAGAAGCACAAACAGAGCTAGCTAAATTATTAAAGCGTAAGCCTGAATACCCTAAAGCCATCCATATTAAGAAAAAAGATGATAAAGCTATTTCAGAAATCGAGCGTAAAGGTAGCTATAAAAAACTTTTTACTAAATATAGAAAAGAAACTATTTTTGCCTCACTACCTTGGTTTCTACAAGACTTAGGCACGTATGGTATTGGTGTATTTACACCTTTAATTATCGCTACCACAGTTGGAACCAAGTCAGCTGTGGTCTCTGTTACAGACGTAATTCATAACGATATTCTTGCTGCAAAAAGTACGGCATTTATAGATATATTTTTCTTTATAGGGATCGTCTTTGCAATATTTCTTTCAGACACGATTGGGCGAAAAAAATTACAGATATTTGGCTTTATAGGCTGTGCCGTTGGTCTTGCAATTGCTGCACTAGGTCATATGTTAGATAATAGCTTAACCTTCATTTTCATAGGTTTTATATTATTCCAATTCATGACTAACATTGGGCCAAACGCTCAAACTTATGTTATTGCTGGTGAGGTCTTTCCAGTTAATATGCGAGGGAAAGGCGCCGGTTTTGCTGCATCATTCGCCAAAATTGGTGCAGTATTAACAACGTTTTTATTCCCAATATTATTAATTGCAATTGGAACCTCAGCATTATTATTTATTCTTGTGGTTACATCACTAATTGGTGCTTGGGTAACCTATAAGCTAGGGTTTGAGACAAAAGGCATTAGCATGGACTAAGAATATAGCTTATTTTCTCTTGTCTATCGCATAATGCAACTTTCATAAAAACAGCTAAAATAATATAAATATATCGATTGCAGCCTTTACTATATGTTAGACACAGCTCAAATAATTATAAATGAAAACAAACAAATCAAATTAACGCCAAATTACTTTTTTCATACTCATAACGGTAAGCCAGAGCAAAAATATAAAACTGATATTACAATCATTCAACTAAACGATGGGTTGAAGTTTAACTTCCATTGCCACAATGATAGTTATATTGAGGATAATACTTATACTGAAAATAACACTGCAATGTGGAATCAAGAAGTATTTGAAATATTTATTGCTTCTGGTTCAAATTCACCAATACAGTATTTTGAGATTGAGGTGAATCCTAATGGCGCTATTTATACTGATCTCATCACAAATGCTGATTTAACAGGAAAAAATAATTCCCATTTATTTCTTGATGCAAAAGCGAATGGCATTAAGCATAAAATAACCAAAGACATTTATGGGCATTCATATTTTGGTGAGATATTTTTACCTTTTAAACTTATCGGTAAATCCAAAGAATATAGAATTAATTTTTATAGAGTCGTTTCAAAACAAAACCATACAAACAAAAACTGGGCTTGCACGCCCAGTACTTGCTTATTTTTAGCTTTTAACCCCACTATGAGTGGATCATCTCCTCAGTTTCATTTATCCAAAAAGATGTCTTTACTATCACTACAAGATAATTAATTTGCTTGGAATGGTAATGATGAATGCTGTGCAAATATTTTTAAATCGCCATCATCAGTTTTCACATAACCAAGTGTGTATTCAACTTCAGCTTGATCATTTTTAGAATTGGTGAAAGTATACTGACCCATTACGACAGCTACATCCCCATGTACGTAAATAGCATCGTTGTTAAACTTAATATTTACCCAAGGTGCTAATGCAAAGCCTTTGTCTTCTGGATAATATTTATCACCACCGACAAAGTAAGATAATGCGCTTTGATGTGATCTTCTAAATGGTTCTTCTACAGCTTTTGTTGGTTTAAATAATACTACGCCACGCTCGTAATTAAACGCATATAGTTTATCAATTAAGTCAGAAGCTGTTTGTTGATAATTACCCTTATTTGTATAAGCTTCTCCGATTGATACAAGACCTTGCGCCCATTGTTTTTGAGCCGCTTCAATATCTGAGACAGTAATGGTGTTAACCCCTTGATTATCAGCCACTGCTTGTTGACTAGACATTGCATCACCTTGAGACTGTGTATGCATACAACCTGTTAAACTAACGGCTAATAGTCCTGCACTTACTAACGTTAAACCTTTTTTATAGGCACCTTTCATAGCTTATTCCTCAGTTATTTAAATTTATTTACTTAGAGTTACTCCTATTAATAAATTTATCTAAATTCAAATTTTCGGTTATTTTTTACAGGAAATATAATTCATTATTTTTATGCTAACTTAACATGTGACTTACAATGCACTTAGATCATTGAACTGAATTGAAGGTGTAAAGCTATTATCATTTTGGTTTTGAGCATATGCATTTTTAACATTTATACTGAGTGCTAACATTCCAATTGTGAATAAACTTAAAAATACACTAACAAAAAGCCCTCTGATAATACGTCTAATTCCCATTATTATGCCTCAATGTGTATATCTAAATT
The DNA here is from genome assembly GCA_028355575.1 of Francisellaceae bacterium. Taxonomy (GTDB): domain Bacteria; phylum Pseudomonadota; class Gammaproteobacteria; order Francisellales; family Francisellaceae; genus CAJXRW01. The sequence goes on from JAOMSY010000021.1 coordinate 21,185, forward strand.
TTTTATAACTAATGAATAACATCAACTTCAATATAATGCGAAGCCTGTGGGTCCTGATATAAAGACATTTGCTTGCCAACTTTATAATGGCCAACTAAAATGCTAATACTTAACCAAGAGATGATACCGATCAAACTTAATGCAAATGCTTTAGACATTGATTTATTCATAATTATTATCCTTTATTATGTTTTGCTACACCGGCACTTTAAGCCCACTATATAAACGAGTTATTAATCAAATGTAAAATAGCTTAAAGATTCTCTTCAAGTATTGAATTACCAATGTACCAATTCAAAGATATGTCTTTTTAGTTTATGATTCATACTGATTCCAATTAATCTAGGATAAGAATGGCATTAGAAGTTGACGATCATTATCAGGAGTTATTTCACATGCTCAACAGTCACGAGCTGACTGATGATGACCTTCAAAATGCCTGGTATAGATTCAAGCTTTGCTCAGACTCTGGATTTCTTCTGCATGCGATCCCGTCAGAGTATGGTGGAAATGGAGACACTTTTCACACATTGTGCAAAGCCTATGAGGCTTTAGGGTTTTTTACTCGTGACCCCGGGTTGATTGTCTCATTACAATCACATTTGTGGGGCTTATTATTTCCAATCTTGTTATATGGCACAGAAGAGCAAAAACATGAATACATGCCCAAACTCCTTGAAGGTGAAGCAATTGGCGGATATGCAATTACAGAACCAGACACTGGAGGTGGCGTAGCCTGTTTAAATGCAACTGCTAAAAAAGTTAAAGATGGTTATAAAATTAGTGCTCACAAACGCTTTATTACCAATACGCCTATTGCAAAATATATCCTTTTATATGCCTATGTCAAACAAGACTTATGCGCTTTCATTATTGATGTCGAGGACGAAGGTGTTGAGTTTTATGACGTAATGGCAACCGAAGGCCTAATAACGGCACCAATGGGTGATGTGTTATTAGAAGAATGTTTTGTTCCTGAAAGCAGGATGATCGGTGATATTGGTGAAGGCAAAGCAATTGCAAAATTCACTCGAGAAATGGAACGTTGCTTTTTATATGCTGGCATTGGCGGCTTAATGAAATGGCAGCTCGAACAGATTTCTATTTATGTCAATCAACGCAAATCGGGTGGGAATATTATTAGTTCAAACCAAAGCGTTATCCATAAAATTGCAGAAATGAAATTACGTTTAGATACAGTCAAACTCTGGGTCAAACGCTGTGCATACTTGAAAGATAACAATGAAGCAATCACCTTAAATAGCGCACAGGCTAAGTTATATTGCTCTGAAGCATTCTTACAATCGTCATTAGATACCATGCAATTAATGGGCGCAATGGGGCTTTCACCGCATCATTATTATATTCAATGGGTTGAAGATGCGCTTGCGCTTAAAGTACTTTCTGGCCCAGAAGAAATTCATAAGAACCTTATCGCTAAACACTTAGGTTTAAATCAATGAGTTCGAATGGCACCCTTTATATCGTATCAACCCCTATTGGCAATTTAGGTGACATTACCATTAGGGCAATTGAGACCCTTAAAATGATTGACATCATTCTGGCTGAAGATACTCGTGTTAGCTCAAGACTATTAAACCACTTAGGCATCACAAGTAAAAAACTTATTCCTTTTCATGATCATAACGAGAGTGAAAAAATATCTTACATAAAATCATTATTAGATGAGGGCAATAATATTGCTTTAATTTCAGATGCCGGCACACCAATCATATCTGACCCTGGTTATAAACTCATACACCAATTGAAACAGGAAAACTATTCAGTTATTCCTATACCTGGTGTTTCTGCATGCATCACCGCCCTTTCCGCTTCTGGTATAGCATCAGACAAATTTCAATTCCTTGGCTTTTTGCCACACAAATCAACTGGAAGAATAAAAGCACTCGAAGCAATAAAAAACTATAATGGTTCAACAATCATTTATGAGTCAGTTCATAGAATTGAAGACTTAATTCTTGACGCCACCAATGTATTTAGTTCAGATATTATTATTTCAATCGGACGAGAATTAACTAAAAAGTTCGAAGAAATCATTACCGATACGCTAGCTAACATTCAAGAATCCCTAAAGCAAAATCCAGATAAAATCAAAGGTGAATATGTGGTTATATTCACAGGGTTTGATAAGCAAGATGAAGATCAAAATAATCTCTCTCTTGAGAAGATATTAAAACCTCTCATTTCCGCTCTACCTCTAAAACAAGCAGTTAAGGTAACTTGTGAAATTACGGGTAAACGTAAAAATGAAGTATATGAATTAGCACTTCATCTTAAAGAAAATTAGGTTAGGAAGTTCAATATTTTGAATTAACTTGGATATGCACTTGGTGCAATTCATATCCGTTACTGTAATATTCCATTTCTGTCTTGAAAAATCATTTGTGTATGTAAATGTTTAAAAAAACTTTATACTTTACCCTCTTACTAATTTCGTTTAATTATGCCTTGGCCAATAGTTATCTAATGTTAATTGGTGGTCATTTAGAGCCAGACAATAAGCTGATTTGGAATAAAATAAAATCTATAGGCAAAATAAGCACAAGTAAATCTAAAGCACCAATGGCCTGTATTTGGGTCACTAACACTGGTGAACCAGATGAATCAGCAAAGTATTATGCAGACATATTTAAAGAATACGGCTTGCAAAGCAAAGTGGTTCCAATCTACTACGATTCAGAGATAAAGCCAGGATGGAAAGACAATCAAAATAGAGAATCAACTGCTAAATTAATTCGCTCATGTAATATCTATTTTTTTACTGGTGGTGACCAATCAAGAACTACTAATATCTTATTTAATGATGATGGATCAGAGTCATTAGCACTCAAAACACTAAGACAAGAATTAGATAAAAGTAAGTTGTTAGCAGGCACAAGTGCTGGTGATATGATGCAATCAAACCCCATGATTACTGGCGGAAATTACAATAAAAAAACAGGTCAAAATACAGTTAAACTTGATAAAGGATTGGGGTTTTTTGAACCTAAAAACCTGATTGTTGACTCACATTTTTCCCAGCGAAACCGCCTGCCAAGATTAATAAAGGCCATGGAAATAGCACATATAAATACTGGTATTGGTGTTGACGAAGAAACGGCTCTCTTCATTGAAGTAAATATAAATGGAAAATCTATTTCTGACTGGGAAATCATTGGGAATAATGAAGTTATCATTGTTCATTTTTTAGATAATCTAGATAAAGATATTATTATAAAACACTTACATAATGGCCAATATTATCATAAATAATGCATAGCAACCTAACTTAAAGCCTTTCAACTTTTTAGCACAATACAAACTGACTTAATAAATTGATTGATTCTACATATTAAGAATTGCACTTCGAAGGTGAATCCGCGATATCGTTTAAAACGATAATATTCAAAACCTGGCCATTAAAAGCATTTTAATACATCTGAATCATAAATTTTGCAATTTATACACACAAAAATACTATTTCCCGTTTCTTGACTATGAATGGATACCTTGCTAACATTTGACCCGTTGTCTCGGTGGCACAGCAGGATAGCGCGGCCCCCTCCTAAGGGGCAGGTCAGGGGTTCGAATCCCTTCCGGGACACCAATATATATCACTATTTTTCAACAACTTAGACAGTAATTAACTTTTTATCTAAACTTAATTTTTACCCGGGGTAACACCGGGGTAACAAAATTTTACTTACTTCAATTTTAATTTCTGTTACCCGACTAATTGTAAGTGCGTAGCAGCATAATGTAGTTTTGCTAAC
>JAOMSY010000022.1 GCA_028355575.1 Francisellaceae bacterium
AACAATAGATGCAAGCTTTTCATGCAAGAGATATAAACAACTTCTAACTGATATATTCCTTTTCTTTTACAAAAAGCAGTGAAATTAAACCAACTAACATTCCTCCAGGCAAAATGATAAATGCAATTTGATAATCATGCACACTAAAATATTTTGCACCCAATGAATCATAACTCCCAGACCAATAGCAATCTAAAATATACCCAACAGCCCAATCAAAAATACCCCCTAAAATTGGTTCTCCTGTATTTATTAAGGCTGCAACCGTAGCAATAACTGCCACCGGATTAATAATTCGCCCAACCGCAAAACTTAACATAAAAGCAACAGCAGTAAGACCAAATATAAACAACATAACACCAACAAGATAATGCGGCAAAGGCACATAAAATGATATTATCAATGCAATGACTGCTATTGTCTGACAAACAACCATAATTGCTTTACGGACATCCAACTTAGAAGACAGGTAGCCTAAAAGTGGCGCACCAATTGCCATACCCAAGAAGATTAATGAAATTAAACCAGCCGCCTGAGTGTGGGTAAAACCATACAGTTCACGCAAATAATTATTTCCCCAAAGACCAGCAAAGGCATCTACAGCGACAAATGCAGAGCCAGAATATATAGTTAACAACCAATTCTCTTTTTTCTTAATGACAAATACTAAGTCTTTTAGATTGGCCTTATCATTTTTAGCTGAGTTTATATAGTCATTATGAGGATTCTTGTCACGTACGATAATATAATAGACAACAGCCATGATAATCCCAAAAATAGCACATAAGTATAAACTATCTCGCCATCCAATCTCTTGAAACATATATGCAACAGGCGCCTCTCCAGCAATGGCACCAAGCATCGCCGCTGTAACTAAAAAGCTACTCGCAAAAGCAAAGTTTTCTGGCTTGCACCAAACTGTAACCGCTTTAAGGTAACTAACAGTTGCAAATGACACACCAAACCCCATCAACGCTCTAGCAATAAAAGCGACCGTTAAATCAGATGTTGATGCAAATAGTATTAAACCAACTGCAGACAAAACAACGGATAGCGCACTGATTAATCGAAAGCCAAATCTGTCAAGCAAAACACCTGAGGTTAATTGCCCAACAACAATAAAATAAAAAATAACCCCTACCAAGAATCCGGCAAATGCACCACTTATATGAAAAACTGACATTATCTCGTTAGTGATAAGGCCAGGAAAAACTTGAACTATATATTTGTAAAATAACAAAAAAGCGCTCAGCAGTAACACAATAAAAGCGTATAGCTTTACATTTTTAACAACCATTCGTTTTTTTTTAAACCCCAACAATATATAGGCGCACAATGTATACAATCATATAATATTGATAGGCTAAAGTGAAAAAACTCGAGAATTAAGAAGACATATTTTAAAAAATTGGGTTCTGACTTGCTTGAATAGAACCTAGTGATTATACTTCTTTCAACTTTGGAACACACTCAAAACATGCTAGCATCAAAAAAAATAAAACTTGCAAACTTTATACTATTTCAGCTTAGCCTGATATTAACAGGGTCATTGCTATTTATGTTTTTTCTTGGCTATACGCAAATGGAGTCGTTCCTTGCTGGTTCGCTCACCATGTTCGTAGGCAACTTCATACTTCTATCACGATTTTTACTTAAAAAGCAAAACTTTCAACCTGCAAAAGAACTTATGATTTTATACGGATGTTCTTTTTTAAAAATGATGATCATTATTGCAGGAACAATACTTGTTGCGCTATATTTACAACCGAGCTTTACAATCTATTTAGGCGGCCTATTTTTACTACAAGTAGCAATTTGGATGATGCCTTTATTTTTAAAGTAAATTAATGAGAAATTTAATATGAGTAGTACTGCAGAACACGCAATGACATCTTCACAGTATGTTCAACATCATCTAACTTCTTGGATGTATGATTTTTCTACTGGTACGTTTGGCCCAAGTAAAAGTTTTTGGGCAATTGATCTTGATGCTATGATAGTTGCTATCGTCCTAGGCGTTTTCTTTTTGAGTGTTTTCTATATATACGGTAGAAAAGCAACTGCTGATAAGGCCCCAAGCGGTATACTGGGGTTTGTAGAATTGTTGACTGAGGCGATAGATAATACTGTGGCTGACACTTGGCATAAACCTAGGGGATTCATCACACCTCTTGCTATAACAATATTCGTCTGGGTTTTATTGATGAACTTTATGGATCTACTTCCTGTTGATCTAATACCTTGGTTAATTAGTATAATAAGTGGCACTCCATATAATCATGTTTATTTTAGAGTAGTTCCTACAGCTGATGTAAGCTTTACCTTTGGTCTGTCGATTACCGTATTTATTTTGATTATTTTCTATAACTTTAAGGCTAAAGGGCCGATAGGTCTTACAAAAGAGATTCTATCAGCACCATTTGGTATTTGGGTGTTCCCTGTAAATATTGCTTTTAGGGTTATTGATGAAGTCGTCAAGCCTCTATCATTAGCACTACGACTTTTTGGTAATTTATTTGCGGGAGAGTTGATTTTTATATTAATCGCACTGCTTCCGTGGTGGATACAGTGGACACTTGGCGGTATATGGGCAATTTTCCATATATTAATTATTGTTATACAAGCATTTGTGTTTATGATGTTAACAGTAGTTTACCTAGCAATGGCACAAGACGATCATTAAATTTAAATAATATTAAAGTTTCAAACATCATCAGTATAAGGAGAATATAAAATGGCAATAGATACAACAACAGCATTACAGTTGGCTGCTCAGATAAATGGGTTAACTGCAATCGGGGCTGCGCTACTAATTGGTTTGGCGGGTCTTGGAACAGCTATAGGATTTGGTGTATTAGGCGGTAAATACCTAGAGGGTGTAGCAAGACAGCCAGAGCTAGCAGGTATGTTACTAGTGCGGATGTTTATTGTTGCAGCATTCGTTGATGCATTTGCTGCAATTTCAATCGCGATCGGTTTCTTGCTATTGTACTCAAGCCCGTTAATGATTCCAGCGATTCAAACAGCAATAATAGCACATTAATTTGCGGAGCAAACGATTAACTAATAGGATCGAATATGAATATTAATCTTACCCTAATAGGGCAGATGATTACATTTGCAATATTTATATGGTTCACAATGAAGTTTGTTTGGCCGCCTCTAAAAAAAGCGATGCACGAAAGAAATAAAAAAATTGCAGATGGTCTAGCTTTTGCAGAGAAAGCATCAAATGATTTGGAAATAGCTAAAAGAAAAGCAAATGAGATTATTTTAGACTCAAAGGCGCAAGCAGCTACAATTGTTGACCAAGCAAATGATCGTGCTAGACGAGCTGAAGAACAGGCTAAAGAAGATGCGCGTCATGCTGCAGAAAAAATTAAAACGGCGGCTCTTAAAGAGATAGACACTGAACGCGAACAGGCTAAAAGTGCTCTTAAAGCTGAAATAGCAGCAATTGCTATTTATGGTGCAGAAAAGATACTTAAGCAAAATATAAATAAAGAATCTAATCAAATGCTATTAGATGAACTAGCTAATGAAATAGACTAGAGAGAAACAACATGTCTGAGTGCAAACACATTGCAAGACCATATGCAAAAGCAGTTTTCGAAGTTGCTAAAGAATCACATTCTTTACAATCATGGTCAGATTTACTTAATAATCTGTCATTGATTTCAAATGATGAACTGGTCGTAGATCTAGTTAATTCTCCATCAACTTCAAGCAACAGACTAGCTGAAATAATTTTTGATATTTTATCTGATACAAGCGACCTACAAAAAAACTACATTAACCTTCTAATTTTAAATGACAGGTTATTAGCTTCAAGTGAGATATTTGCGTTATTTGAAGAATTTAAGCGCATTGAAGAAAACACAACATATGTAACAATTGAATCAGCTGATGAAGTTGATGATACTTTTAAGCAGCAAGTTAAAGACAAGCTGCAACAGAAGTTTGGCGGCCAAATTAGTATTGAATTAAAACTAGACCCAGATCTAATTGGTGGTGCAGTAATACGCTCAAACAATTTTATTATTGATGGTTCAGTAAAAGGTAAGATTGAACGTCTGAAACTAAATTTATTAGCTTAAAAAGAAGGATGTAAAGATAATGCAACTAACTTCCTCAGAAATTAGTAACTTAATTAAAAGTAAAATAGAACAATTTGATACTAGTGCGCTTTCACGAGCCGAAGGTGAGATTATTAGTGTAAGCGACGGTATCGTCCGTATACATGGGCTTGAAGATGTTGCTTATTCAGAAATGATTGAACTTCCTGGTGGAGTTTATGGCTTAGCGCTTAACTTAGAGCAAGACTCAGTTGGTGCGGTTGTTTTAGGTGATTACGATCACTTGGCAGAGGGCCAAAAAGCATACTGCACAGGTCGCATATTAGAAGTGCCAGTTGGTCCTGAGCTAATGGGTCGTGTTGTAGATGCTCTAGGTAATCCTATTGATGGTAAAGGTGAAATAGCGACAACGTGTAAGTCACCAATTGAGAAAGTTGCACCAGGTGTTATCTGGCGTAAAAGTGTTGACCAACCTGTCCAAACAGGTCTTAAATCGATTGATGCTATGGTACCAATTGGAAGAGGCCAAAGAGAGTTAATTATTGGTGACCGTCAAACTGGTAAAACAGCAGTTGCGATTGATGCAATTATTAATCAAAAAGGGACAGGCGTTAAATGTATTTATGTGGCCATCGGCCAAAAAGCCTCTTCAGTTGCGAATGTTGTTAGAAAGTTAGAAGAGCACGGTGCATTAGACCACACAATTATTGTCGCTGCAAATGCTGCTGATGCTGCTGCGCTTCAGTTTGTTGCCCCATATTCAGGATGTGCAATGGGCGAATATTTTCGCGATAGAGGCGAAGATGCATTAATTATATATGATGACTTAACCAAACAAGCTTGGGCATATCGTCAAATGTCATTACTTTTAAAAAGACCTCCAGGACGTGAAGCATATCCTGGTGATGTTTTTTACATACATTCACGACTATTAGAACGTGCAGCTAGGGTAAATGAAGATTATGTCGAAAAGGCAACTAATGGCGAAGTGACTGGTAAAACTGGTTCTCTGACAGCATTACCAATTATTGAGACACAAGCTGGTGACATTTCTGCATTTGTACCAACAAATGTTATTTCAATTACAGATGGTCAAATATTTTTAGAAACAGATTTATTTAACTCAGGTATTCGTCCAGCAATCAATGCAGGTAACTCCGTATCTCGTGTAGGTGGAGCAGCCCAGACTAAAATTATTAAGAAACTTGGTGGTGGCGTTAGGCTAGCATTGGCTCAATACAGAGAATTACAAGCGTTTGCACAATTTGCCTCAGACCTAGATGACGCTACTAGAGCACAACTCGAGAGAGGTCAAAGAGTAACTGAACTTATGAAGCAAAAACAGTATTCACCGCTAAGTATTTCTATGATGGCCTTGTCTCTATTTGCTGTTGAGAAAGGGTTCTTAGACGACGTTTCACTAGAAAAAGTGGTTGATTTTGAAGCTTCACTTCACGACTACGCAGAAAATAACGCTTCCGATTTTATGAAAGAAATAGATGATGCTTGCAATTTTAACGATGAGATTTCTGACAAGCTATCTGCGTTATTAACAGAGTTTAAAAAATCTCAAACCTGGTAAAAAATAAGGTTAAAATATTATGGCTACAGGTAGAGAAATACGAACCAAAATAAGTAGCGTTAAAAACACTCAAAAAATAACACGTGCTATGGAGTTAGTTGCTGCTAGCAAAATGCGCAAAGCACGTGATCGCATGGATGAAGCACGCCCATATGCTGACTATGCAAGAGCTATTATCGCCCATGTTGCGAAGGCTAACCTTGAATATTTACATCCATATTTTAAGTCTAGACCTGTGAATAAAGCCGGTATTATTGTTATATCTACAGATCGTGGTCTATGTGGTGGTTTAAATATAAATTTATTTAAAGAAACGCTAAAAGAAATCAATTTATTAAAAGAGCAAAATATTCATGTAAGTTTAACGCTAATTGGCGCTAAGGCTGAATCGTTCTTCAGACGCATAGATGGTGTTGAGATTGTTTCAGTGACTGATCATTTAGGTGATAAACCATCAGTTCAAGATTTGATTGGCTCTGTCAAAACTATGCTAGACCTATATGACGAAGAGAAAATAGACAAGCTAGTATTATTATCAAATACGTTTGTCAATACAATTAAACAGAAGCCAAATAATACTCAATTGCTCCCAGTTGTTGCAGATGAACATAACAAATTAGATTATCATTGGGATTACATTTATGAGCCCGATGCTAAGTCATTATTAGATTTGCTATTAAAGCGCTACATTGAATCGCAGGTTTATAGAGGTGTTGTTGAGAATTTAGCATGTGAACAAGCGTCACGTATGATTGCAATGAAAAATGCAACTGATAACGCTGGCGATGTTATTGAAGAACTAAACTTAGCCTACAACAAAGCTAGACAAGCTGCAATTACACAAGAATTAGCTGAAATCGTATCAGGGGCAGCTGCAGTTTAAATGATTTTTTATAAGGATGGTAATACATATGAGTAATGGTAAAATTAATCAAATAATTGGCGCTGTGGTAGATGTTGAATTTCCACGTGACAGTGTCCCACAGGTATACGACGCATTGCTAGTTAAAAAAACTGGCTTAACCCTAGAAGTACAACAACAAATAGGTGATGGTGTCGTTAGAACTATTGCAATGGGAACTACAGATGGGCTGCAACGTAGCTTAGAAGTAGAAAATTCAGGCAGCCCTATTCAAGTTCCAATTGGTCATAAAACACTAGGTCGCATCATGGATGTTCTTGGTAACCCAATTGACGAAGCTGGTCCAATCAACGAAGAAGCAAAAGCACCTATACACAAAAAAGCACCGGCTTTCAGCGAACAGTCTTTAAGTGCAGAAATATTAGAGACAGGAATTAAAGTTATTGACCTTATCTGCCCATTTGCTAAAGGTGGTAAAGTAGGTTTATTCGGTGGTGCTGGTGTTGGAAAAACAGTTACCATGATGGAATTGATTAACAATATTGCTAAAGAGCATAGTGGTTATTCTGTTTTTGCTGGTGTTGGTGAACGTACTCGTGAAGGTAATGACTTTTACCACGAGATGAAAGACTCTAATGTACTTGACAAAGTATCTCTTGTTTATGGTCAGATGAATGAACCACCAGGCAACAGATTACGTGTTGCGTTAACAGGATTAACCATTGCTGAAGGATTCCGAGATGAGAATCGTGATGTACTAATGTTTATCGATAATATTTATCGTTATACACTTGCTGGAACTGAAGTATCAGCACTCTTAGGTCGTATGCCTTCTGCTGTCGGTTATCAGCCGACACTTGCTGAAGAAATGGGTGTTCTTCAGGAACGCATCACCTCTACAAAAACTGGTTCAATCACTTCTGTTCAAGCCGTTTATGTTCCTGCTGATGACTTAACTGATCCATCCCCTGCTACAACATTTTCACATTTAGATGCAACTATCGTACTTTCAAGACAAATTGCTGAACTAGGTATCTATCCTGCTGTTGACCCACTAGATTCAACATCACGCCAATTAGATCCTCTAGTAGTTGGTCAAGACCACTATGATGTTGTGCGTGGTGTACAAGAAACACTTCAACGTTACAAAGAGCTAAAAGATATTATTGCCATTCTTGGTATGGATGAACTCTCTGAGGAAGATAAACTAAGTGTATCACGTGCACGTAAAATTCAGCGTTTTCTATCACAACCATTTGATGTTGCTGAGGTATTTACAGGCAACCCTGGTAAGTATGTATCATTAAAAGAAACGATTGCCGGATTTAAAGGCATTATTGCTGGAGAGTACGACCACTTACCTGAACAAGCCTTTTATATGGTTGGGCCAATTGAAGAGGCTGTTGAGAAAGCTAAAGCACTATAATATAAGGCTTAAATTATGTCAGTAAAGAAAATACAGGTTGATGTTGTTAGTGCTGAGGGTCCAATATTCTCAGGAGAAGCAGTCTCAATATCAGTTCGTGGTGGTGAAGGTGAGCTTGGTATATCATACGGCCACACACAGCTACTTACATCAATACCTCCTGGAAGTATGCGTATACATCTAGACAATGGCAAAGAAGAATTACTATTCGTTGCTGGTGGTATTTTAGAGGTTCAGCCTGGCCAAGTCATTACCCTTGCAGATGTGGTCGAGAGACCTCAAGATATTAATGAAGCTGCAGCTAAAGAAGCTAAACAACGTGCTGAAGAATTATTAAAAGACCATAGTAAAGATAAAGTGAACTTGATCCAAGCTCAACAACAACTCATAGAAGCAGATGCTCGCCTTAGAGTGCTAAGCCTAATGAAGGGTATTTCTAAAAATCACTAATTAAAAATCAAAGTTATATTTTTCTCTGTCTAATAATTGGCTTGGTGATATATTTTGTAATGCTTTAAATATAATATCTTTTCTACCTTTATTATCAATTTCCCAGTCGCTAATCATTTTTTTAATATTTTTACGTTGTAAATTTTCTTGTGAGCCACATAAATTGCATGGAATAATTGGGAATTTCATATAATCTGAATATTTCACAATATCCTTTTCAGAAATATAAGCTAATGGCCTGATTACAATATTTTCACCATCATCACTTTTTAATTTTGCCGGCATGGACTTCAAAGATCCGCCAAAAAATAAGTTTAGAAAAAAAGTTTCAACGATATCATCTTTATGATGTCCAAGTGCAATTTTAGTTATACTATTTGATTTTGCATAGTTATATAAGATTCCCCTTCTTAGTCGTGAACATAGACCACAGGTTGTTTTACCTTCAGGAATTTTATCTTTTACTATTGAGTAGGTATCTTTTTGTATAATGTCATATTCAACTCCAAGCTTATCCAAATAGGTTGGTAATATTTCTTCTGGAAAACCTGGTTGCTTTTGATCTAAATTGACAGCAATAAGATCGAAGTTTATTGGTGCTCGCTTTTGTAAGACCATAAGCAATTCTAGCATGGTATATGAGTCCTTACCGCCGGATAAACATACCATTACTCTGTCACCATCTTGAATCATAGAATAATCGTGGATAGCTGTGCCTGTAAGTCTTAATAGCTTTTTCTCTAATTTTTTATATGCGACAGGAAGTTCATTGGATTTAGAATGATTAACTATATTTTCAATAGGGATATAATGCTCAATCATAACTTTTTGAATAACTATAAATATTAGATTTTATACAGAATAAATAGTTTAGAGTAAACCTTATTTTGTGTATTTACCAAAACCAACTTTTTTCTGGAACTTTACAATCTTTTAACTGTGAGGCATATCGCCAGGCCCAATCTTGCGCTATTTGTGCTTTTTCCTGTGCTACTTTGTTATGTTTATATGATCCATTTTTCATCGCTCCAGGCCCTAAGTTATAAGCTAGGTATAATTTATATGCACTACGCTTTGAAACACCAGTTACTTTATGGATATAATTGGCATACCAGCCAATAAACTCAACTGAATCTTCAAAATTATCGCGCTTTGCATCACTATTTCCAGAACCTCGAGTGTACATTTCCCATGTACCATCTACCGCTTGTGTATATCCATATGAGGTACTAGGATATTTCCAAGGTATAAAACCCATAAGCTTTGTTCTAGGCGCTCTAGCATCCGCAATAAATGAGCTCTCTTTATATATAAAGGCAAATTGGACACTAATAGGCACGCCCCATTTTTTATAAACCTCCTGAGCCTCGTAATACCAATCTGGATACTGCTGTACAATCGAACAAGCATTGGTAATATTTTTGGGCTGCTGAGTAATACATCCTGATAATAAAACAGTTGCAGTAAAGCCAATAGCAAGTGATATTTTTTTTCTCAAGTCAGTCTCAAATTTATCGTATTTGACTTAAGGTTTAGCAAATCAAGTAAAGTTTGTCTACCTAGATAATAATTGATTAACTTTACAAGGAGATCACCCTAACCAATCTCTAACCCCATAATTGAATTTAATGTAATCTTTTTAAGTCGCTCAATAGTTGAAATTGATGTATTTAATGGGGGTAACCAGTATATAGTATTTCCTAAAGGGCGTAATAAGGCACCATTTTTAATTGCTTCTTTATATAATTCAAAGCCATAACGTTTATTCGATCCTTCAGGTATCACTAAATCAGCTGCGACGAGCCCACCTAGACTCCTTATATTGGTTATCTTATCTGTTTCGTCTGCAATTTCTGTCATAGCATTTAACATTTCGATACTTAAACGTTGCTGAACATATTCAATAATTTTCTCATCATTAAAAATATTAAGGGCAGCTAATGCCACTGAGACGCCTAATGCATTTCCACAATAAGTATGAGAGTGAAGAAAGGACTTACCTTTTTCATAATCATCATAGAATAAGTTATATATTTCCTGATGAGTTAAAACCGCACTAAAAGGCAGCCAACCAGATGTTAATCCTTTTGAAAGGCAAATAAAATCTGCTTGTGGTAAATCTAGATAATGACATGCTAACATTTTTCCTGATCGACCAATACCAGTCATGATCTCATCATATATTAAATAAACGTTATTATGATGACACCAATCAGCTATACGCTGAAGAAAGTCTTTACTATATATCAACATTCCACCAGCGCCCTGCATTAAAGGCTCAAGTATGAAAGCATTAGCTGTTAACTTATATTCTTCTAATTGAGTTTCAATTACTGGCCATACATCAGAACAATCGTGCCAAAGGGGATCATTTACGCCTGTAACATAGGGGATATTTTTAATAAATTCACAATCAAATAACATAGACTCATATGGTTTTTTATATAGACCAAGGTCACTAACGCTGAGCGCACCGACCGTTTCACCATGATAACCATTCTCTAAAGCTAGAAATTTAATTCTACTATTTTCACCTTTAATTAAACGAGCGTGGACAGACATCTTAAGGGCCACTTCAACTGCACAAGAACCATCACCCGTATAAAACACTTTATCTAGACCAGGTAACAAACTACTTAGTTTATGAGAAAGCTTATTCAATTGAATATTTTGTGTATTTGGCATAAGCACATGCTCAAATGCATCTATTTGCTTTTTAATTGCTTCTTTTATTTTTGGATGATTGTGCCCTAGAGACTTACACCACCAGCTAGATATGGCATCGATTAATTTTTCCCCATTAGTCAGCTCAATATAACTACCTTTTGCTGACTTAATTTCAATTGGCGTAAAGTCATCATAATCTTTCATTTGAGAGCAGGGATACCAAATATTATGATATCCTGATTCTACCTTAAAATTAGGGTAAGTCATAAAACACCTAAATCAGACAATAATCATTTGGTTATAACGATAATATTATTAAGAATCAAGCAGTTCAGGTGAAAGATAAATTATTTGGCTAATGATTTATTTGCAATTTTAACTTTCCACTCTTGAGGCCCAAGTTTATGTACCGAAGTTCCCTTTGAATCAACAGCAACCGTCACCGGCATATCTTCAACTTCAAATTCATAAATGGCTTCCATACCCAAATCTTCAAAAGCAACTACTTTGGCTTTACGTATTGATTTTGAAATTAAATATGCCGCCCCACCAACTGCCATTAGGTAAACTGCTTTGTGTTTTTTAATTGCTTCAATTGCTTCAGGCCCACGCTCAGATTTACCCACCATGCCTGTAATACCAATGTCATTAAGCATAAATTCAGTAAATTTATCCATACGAGTAGCGGTAGTTGGTCCAGCAGGTCCAACCACTTCATCACCAACTGGGTCTACTGGACCAACGTAATAAATAAAGCGCCCCTTTAAATCTACTGGCAACGTTTCACCATTAGAAACCATTTCGTAAATTCGTTTGTGGGCAGCATCTCTTCCAGTTAATAATTTGCCATTTAATAACAATGTTTCACCTGGTTTTAAATTTTGGATTTCTTCAGGCGTTATGGTATCAATATTGACTCTTCTGGATTTAGTATCTTTTGTATCCGTGAATTCTGGCCAGTCTGCTAAAGAAGGTGGAGCCAACTCAGCACAACCAGATCCATCAAGTTTAAAGTGTACATGTCTTGTTGCCGCACAATTTGGAATAATTGCAACAGGCTTACAAGCTGCGTGTGTAGGGTAATCATTAATTTTAATGTCTAACACTGTGGTTAAGCCACCAAGCCCTTGAGCACCAATACCCAGCTTATTAACTGCGTTATATATTTCGATTCGCAGCTTTTCAATATCATTTTGAGGGCCACGCTCTAAAAGCTCATGCATATCGATTGCATCATTTAAAGACTCTTTTGCAATCTTCATAGCTTGCTCAGCAGTTCCACCAATACCTATTCCAAGTATCCCAGGAGGACACCATCCAGCACCCATAGTCGGCACCATTTTACAAACCCAATCGGTAACACTATCACTAGGATTTAATACTTTAAATTTAGATTTAAACTCTGAACCACCACCTTTAGCTGCTAGATTCACTTCTACGTGATCACCATGCACTAATCGAGTATGAACAATAGCGGGAGTATTATCTCCTGTATTTTTTCGTTTACCTTCTGCTGGAGATACCATTGAATTTCTTAACGGGTTATCAGGATTTGAATAAGCCCTTCGTACACCCTCATCAACCATCTCTTGAACTGTTTGCGCTGTCGTATCCCATTTAGTATCCATACCAATATCAACATATACACAGATCATCCCTGTGTCTTGACAAATGGGGCGGTGATTAGTTGCAGACATACGTGAATTAATTAAAATTTGTTTCATTGCATTTTTAGCGCCAACTGCCTCTTCACGCTCATAAGCAGCGGTCATGGCTTTAATGAAATCAGTTGGGTGATAATATGATATATACTGACATGCGTCTTCAATACTTTGTATAAAGTCTTGTGCTTTAATAACAGTCATTTTAGAAATCCTAATCATTAACATTTATTTAATGAAAATATTACCAATAGTTAGCCATATTTTCCATTAATTGTGATTTAGGATAAGAATTTATAAGGCGGCATCCCCAACTTCTTCAGTGCGAACACGAATAACTTGTTCTAGATTAGTAACAAAAATTTTACCGTCACCAATTTTTCCTGTCTGGCAAGCATCTACGATGCAATCAATTACTTCTTCAAGGATTGAATCGACGATAGCAACTTCAAGACGAATTTTAGGCAAGAAATCAACCGCATATTCTGCGCCTCTATACAACTCAGTGTGTCCTTGTTGTCGGCCAAATCCCTTTACTTCAGTAACGGTCATGCCACCAACATCTAGTTCAAGCAAAGCCTCTCTTACTTCATCTAATTTATATGGCTTAATAAAAGCCGTGACTAATTTCATTCAGATCGCCAATCTAAAATTTATTTTGGTATAATTAATTATAGCAACATAACGGAGATAATGATGTTTGACCCTAAAATTTTTGATGAAATGACTAAAAAATTTAATGATGCCTTGCCGCCTGCATTAAAAAACATGCAGACTGAGTTAGAAAAAAACTTCAGGGCATCATTAACCAGCACTTTCCAAAAAATGGATTTAGTTACACGCGAAGAATTCGACGTTCAAGCCAAGGTACTAGAAAGGACCAGAGCTAAATTAGAAGCATTAGAGAAGCAGTTTACTCAACTAATCAAAACACAAACCGACACCACTAAGAAAACAACCACGCCAAAGGCAACAGCCCAAAAGCCTAGTCCTAAAAAAGCATAGTCTTACTTTAGTATGTCACTTGCCACTATTTATTCCCGCGCTCAGTGCGGGATGCGGTCCCCTAGTGTCTTGGTTGAAGTCCATATTTCTAATGGACTACCTGGCCTTTCAATTGTAGGACTACCTGAGGCAGCCGTAAAAGAGAGTAAAGATCGCGTTAGAAGTGCAATTATCAATAGTGGATATAGCTTCCCAGCTAAGCGTATCACCATCAATTTAGCGCCAGCAGATCTCCCTAAAGAAGGTGGGCGATTTGATCTTCCTATCGCATTAGGTATTCTCGCTGCATCTGGTCAGATACCCCAGGAAAAATTAAGTCATTATGAATTTGGTGGCGAACTCGCGCTAAGCGGAGAGCTCAGAAAAATATCAGGTATTATTCCTTTTGCAATTGAATGCCATAAAAGCAATAGATCATTAGCAATACCAATAGAAAATTCAAGCGAAGCAAATCTAGTTACTGATCTTGAGATATACTCACTTAATAGCCTGAAGTCTATTGTTGAACACCTGAATGAACAAAATATACTACCAGCCCAAAATTTCACAAATGAGAGCGAAGAGAACGCTTTCAATCATTTAGACTTAGCAGATGTTAAAGGTCAACACCAGGCAAGAAGAGCACTTGAAATATCGGCATCAGGTGCGCATAACTTGATTTTTGTAGGGCCACCGGGTACTGGCAAAACAATGCTAGCAAGCAGACTCAATGGCATACTCCCAAAGCTAAATGCTACAGAAGCACTTGAGACAGCAAGTATAAAGTCAATTAAAGGCGAACATAATATTGCAGATGATTTTTTTAAACGACCCTTTCGTGCGCCGCATCACACAGCATCAGCTGTTGCATTAGTCGGTGGGAGTAGTAACCCAAAACCTGGTGAAATCTCATTATCACATAACGGCGTACTATTTCTTGACGAGCTTCCTGAATATCCAAGAACAGTCCTCGAAGTGCTTAGAGAGCCACTAGAATCAGGTAAAATATCCATATCAAGGGCAGGTCAAACGGCTGAATTCCCTGCTAACTTTCAACTCGTTGCAGCGATGAACCCATGTCCTTGCGGCTATCTAGGATCCCAAATAAGAAAATGTAAAGATACGGAAATTCAAATTAAGCGCTATCAATCAAAATTATCAGGACCTTTATTAGATCGTATTGATTTACATGTAGAAGTACCAGATTTACCCAAAGGCGTCTTGTCAGACCAAAAAACTAAACCAGAATCTAGCAACGAGGTGCGAGAACGTGTCACAGAGGCTAGGAAAATACAAATAAACAGACAAAATATGACCAATGCTCAATTACATGGAAAAATGATTGATGAAATTTGTTTTCTCGGGAAATCAGAAATCAAGCTATTAGAAAATGCATTAGAAAAACTCAAATTATCTGCGCGCTCTTATCATCGAATATTAAAAGTATCACGCACCATAGCAGACATGGCATCTTCTGAACAGATTAGCTCTAAACATATAATTGAAGCATTAAGTTATCGTAAACTTGATCAATTTTTTCAATGAGCCAGAAATATGAATAAAATCCCTTTAGGTAAGAAAATAGGCGCAGCATTGATCATAACAGGAACCTGTATTGGTGCAGGTATGCTTGTCCTACCTCTAATCACAGCAGCCTGTGGCTTCATCATCTCTTGTATTTTACTCTTTGCTATTTATGCGTTAATGACAACAACAGCATTTTTAATTATTGAAGTAAATTTATCGATGCCAGACGGTTCAAATTTTAGCACCATGGCTAAAAAAACATGTGGTTCAACGGGTCAAATTATTGCCTGGCTGAGCTTCCTGCTGCTCATGTATGCCCTTACAGCAGCCTATACAGCCCAAGGGTCATCTCTGCTAGGACAATGGCTTTCTGCGTATTTAAATATTAATTTGCCTGATAGCCTAGAAAGCTTCATATTTATCATTGTATTTGGTGGGTTTATCTACACAGGAACCTTTGCTGTAGATAACCTAAATAAACTTCTGATTTCAGTTAAAGGGATTGCATTCATCGGCTTAACTATCGTTATCATGCCTCAGATAAGCCTAAAAAACCTATTACAACCAACCCCAAATATTAATTTAATATGGATCACGCTCCCCTTATTAATTACATCATTTGGTTATCATACCGTATTACCCAGTATGCGCACCTATTTAAAATCAGACAGAAAGTCATTGAATAGTGTTATATTAATTGGAGGAAGTATTCCTTTAATTATATATTTAATTTGGGAAGCTATTACGCTGGGGACAATTCCTTTATATGGCCAATATAGTTTTCAATATATAGCAAGTCATGGTAATGATGTTACAGGTCTTGTCCAAGCTTACCATGAGCTTTATAACATCCCAATTATTAATACCTTTGCAACCATCTTTACGAATGTCGCAATTACCACTTCATTCCTAGGGGTAACACTAAGTTTATTTAATTTTAACCAAGATACCTATAATCTAGATACACATAAACATTTTGATAAAATACTTGCTTTTATTATCACATACTTTCCACCCTTTATATTCGCTGTTTTTTATCCTGATGGCTTTATAATCGCACTTGGTTATGCAAGTATATTTGTTGCCATACTACTGATTAGTATGCCTGCATTCATGGCCTGGAAAGTTAGATCCAAACAAAACAGAAATTCTATGACAAGTAAACTATTTTTATCAATGATATTTCTGTCAGGAATCCTGATGATATTATTACAGATTCTGACACAAGCTGGGCTGTTACCTTCGTTTAAATAGAGACTACAAGTTTTTTTTAGCTATAAACAAAATTAATAAGCTAGCAATAAATTGGATTACACCACTAACAATAAAGCTATATTCAAATGTCCATATAAATAAATCTAATTTATGCTGATGTGCTAGGTATACCTTTGATAATTGATACACCATACCAAGAAAAGAAATAGAAAAAGCTGTCGCAATCATAAATAAGGCTTTTGATAGAACATTACTATCTGCCTTATCTTCATCCTTCACAACAACCAACGAAAAGGCATTGGTTGATGTCTGGAAAACACCCATCATTACACCAAATAGTGGTACTAGCATTAATGTAATGCTAACTAGCTGGCGCTGTTCAAGGAGATAACCCCAGCTTAACATTACACACATTATAAAAAACGAAGAAATAATGGTTGCAGACTTTAAGCCTAAATAATTTACAACAGACACTGCGAAACGCTTACTTAAAAAAGTACCAGCTGAAATTGTGACCATGATCAAAGCAACTTCGGTTAATGAGAATCCAACAAATAAATATAGATAAATTGGAAATGCAAAAAATAACCAATAAAGTGAAAGTTTGTTCATAAACATAATGATACTCATCAAAGTAAATTTTGAATTCTTAAATAACCCAAAATTTAAAATTGGTACTTTTATTTTGCGAATATTTAAGAAATAAATACTCGATACAATAACAGGGATAACTAACATCGCTATTTTTGTCCAAGCATTTAGACTACCATCCTCAAGGGAGTTACTTAAGGCAAACAAGCAACCCACACTAGACCCAATTATAATAAATCCAATTAAATCTAACTTGATGTTTTTTTTCTCAAAAGGCGTATCAAAATATCTCAAAATTAAATACAAACTAAGTAAGCCTACTGGTAAATTTATAAAAAAAACGAGCCGCCATGATAAGTACTGTGTTAAAAAAGCCCCTATCAACTGTCCTACAGCTGCAGAAGCGACGGTATACATCCCAATTTTAGCTGAAACCTCAACCATACTTTTTGAAAGACGTATCATGGTCGTTTGTGAAATGGGTAATAGCAATGCGGCAAAAACTCCTTGAAAAACTCTAAAAGTGACCAACATTGGAAGTGTTACAGACAATCCACATAAAACTGAGGCAGCAATAAATCCAATTAAAGCTAAAATCATAGGAATTCTGGCGCCAAATCTATTTGAAATCCAGACTGAAATAGGCATAAATATACCAAAAGAAATGGTATAGCTAGTAATTGCTAATTTTGCAGAAAAAGAATTTACATTTAAAGAATGTGCAATATCAACAAGAATATTATTAAGAACCGTAATATCAATTAATTCCATTGATAGAATTAACAGAATGCCAAAGAACATTTTGCCTTGTTGTGTCATATATTAACCTACTAATTAATGAGTTAAATATCAATATTTAGTAAAAAGTATATACATTGTTCGATCAAGTAAAATACAGACCATAAATAAAAAAGTTATTCAGAAATAATTTTATTTACCGCTATGCCCGAAACCACCGCTTCCACGAGCAGAATCATCAGAAAAATCATTTACTAGCTGAAAATCAGCCTGCACTACCGGAATGATAACTAATTGAGCAAAGCGCATTGCTGGCTCAATTTCAATATCTAAATCAGATCGATTCCAACATGAAACAAATAGCTCACCTTGGTAGTCAGAATCAATTAAACCTGTACCATTACCTAATATCAAACCTTTTTTATGTCCTAGCCCAGATCTAGGCAATATAACAGCGGCTAAAGAGGGATCTTGGATATAAATTGAGATACCAGTAGGTATAAGTTTTACCTCATTTGGCTTAAGGATTAATTTACTCTCAATACAGGCACGTAGATCAACTCCAGCAGAGCCTAAGGTTGCATATTCAGGAACTATTTTTTCTATGTACTCTCTAACAAATTTTAATTGAATTTTAGGTTTGTTCATCAATATTCTCTATCATAAATACTGGACATATTACCAAGAAAAATACAAAAACCTAAACACATACTTTAATTAAAAAATGGAAATATAATATTAAATAATGCAAATAATGGTAATGCAGCTAACAAACTATCAGTTCTATCCAATATACCGCCATGGCCTGGCAATATATTACCACTATCTTTAACACCAGCCTCACGCTTCACCATACTTTCAAACAAATCCCCAACTACCGATACTGCCACTACCAAAACAGCACAAATGAAAACAATAATATAAACCTGTAAAGACATAACTTGCATAATAGCTGCAAAAACAACAGCGACTATACCACCAGAAACAAGGCCACCAAATAAACCTTCAATTGTTTTTTTAGGGCTAACAATAGGAGCAAGTTTATGCTTCCCTAAATACTTGCCTGCAAAATAAGCACCAGTATCTCCTGCTGAAACGATCAATATAACAAATAATAATAATACAATGTCTTTGCTATCAAGCTCCACAACGGCTGCCCAAGCTGGGACAATCACCATAAATCCCATTAAATACCTTAACCACGCAGGTACTGTCAAGAAAAATGGCTTTTTATAAGATAACACTAAAATTAGTGCAACAATCCACCAAATTATTGACAGCCATAAAAGATGAAATAAGGGAACAAATGTACTTGCATACACTGTGATACCAATTAAAACAACATATATTAACTTACTTACAGGCTCTTTTAGACTAGAAAGATTTGCCCATTCCCATGCTATTAATAACACAATTAAGCCTGAAAATAATTTGAAATATGGTCCTTGCAAAAATATAACTGCAAATACTATCAATACTATTAAAATAACACCAGTAATAATTCTTTCTTTCATGATGGGTCCGTAATTTGCTCAGAAATTTTACCAAACCTCCTCTCACGATTAATAAAAAACTCTATTGCTTTCTCTAAATCAGGACGAGTAAAATCTGGCCATAGTCTTTCAGTAAAGTATAGCTCAGCATATGATAATTGCCATAACATGAAATTACTTATGCGAGTTTCACCACTTGTACGAATAAGCAAATCAGGATGAGGGTCATTATTCGTGATTAATTCTTTAGAAAAAAATTCTGTATTTATCTGGTCGAGATTAATTAGACCGCGATTTAATTTAAGCGCTACTTGCTTAACTGCAGTTAAGATGTCCCATTGACCACTATAGTCAATGGCCACTCTTAGTTTAAGTTTATTGTTATCTTTAGTTTTATTTTCAGCAATATTTATAGCTTCCAATAAGTCATCAGAAAGACGAGAACGATCGCCAATAATTTTATATTGGACACCATTTTTATTAAGCTCATCAATTTCTGAATATAAGACTTTCTTAAATAATGACATTAAGGTATCAACTTCAACCTTTGGTCTTAGCCAATTTTCTCGCCCAAATGCAAATAGTGTTAAATATTCAACACCTATATCAACACAAGACTCAATAACAGCACGAACATTTTTTACAGCTGCTTTGTGACCCATTGTTCTAGGAAGAAATCTTTTTTTGGCCCAACGACCATTACCATCCATAATGATAGCAATATGCCGTGGTAAAGAATTATTTGGTATGTTCATACCAAATGTTAGATGCTCATTAAGTCTTTTTCTTTTTCTACTGCTAATTGATCTGCAATGGAAATAGCTTTATTTGTAAGAACTTGAATTTTCTCCTCTGATTTCCTTTGCTCATCTTCAGATATCTCTTTATCTTTTAGTAAATCCTTAAACATTGAGTTAGCATCTCTGCGAATATTACGAATTGAGATTCTACCCTTTTCAGTTTCTGATTTAACCATCTTAGTCATTTCTTTTCGTGTTTCTTCAGTAAGTGGTGGTAGAGGCACTCTTAAAGTATCACCAAGGTTTACTGGATTTAGCCCTAGGCCTGAATTAATAATTGCCTTATCAACAGCATTAACTAAATTCTTCTCCCAAGGAGAAACTGACAATGTTCTTGCATCTAAAACACTAATATTTGCAAGCTGATTGATTGGCGTATCGGTACCGTAATAGTCGATACTCAAAGAAGCCAGTAAATCAGGGTGAGCTCGACCCGTCCTAATCTTGGACAAATCGTGTTTTAAACTCTCAAGGCTTTTTTGCATTCTATCATCTGCATCTTTAATAATATCATTAATCATTTTTATTATCTCCCGTAACCCAAGTCCCTACATGCTCACCAGACAACACGCGTGAAATGACGTTTTCCATATCTAAATTAAATACACATATTGGTATATTAAATTCTTTACATTGTGCAAAAGCAGCAATATCCATTACAGCAAGCTCTTTTTGTAAAACTTCCGTAAACGTAATATGGTCATATTTTTTTGCAGCTAGATTTTTATTAGGGTCAGCATTATAAACGCCATTAACTGTAGTCGCTTTAAAAATTGAGTCTGCTTCAATTTCCACTGCTCTCAAGCTAGAAGCAGTATCAGTGGTAACAAAAGGATTCCCAGTGCCACCACTAAAAACAACCACATATCCTTCAGTTAATAATTTTTTAGCTTTGAGTGTATCGACTGGATCTAATAAACCATCAATGCCTTTTGCCGAGAATACAACTGCTTTAATACCGCTGGAAATCAAAATGTCTCGAAGCGCCAAACCGTTAATCATAGTAGCAAGCATTCCCATTTGATCTGCTGTATTACGATTAATTTTATTTTTAAAAACAGCTCGACCACCTCGAAGGAAATTACCACCCCCAATAACGATGGCTAATTCGACACCATGATCTTTTATGGCTTTAGCAATATTATCAATCACTGGTTTTATGGCATCAACATCAATACCAAAACCATTATTGTTAGATAATGCCTCACCAGATAGTTTCAGCAAGACACGTTTGCAATTTAAGGCTGACATAAGGCAGGATTACCCACCCTTTACTTGACTCATTACTTCTTCTGCAAAGTTAGATTCTTCTTTTTCTATACCTTCGCCAACAACGACACGTTTGAAGGAAATAACTTTTGCATTTGCTGATTTCAACACTTGTGATACTTTTTGATTAGGATCTTTGACAAAAGCTTGACCAAGAAGACTAACTTCATCAAGAAATTTACGAATTCTACCTGTAATCATTTTTTCAATAATGTTAGCAGGCTTTCCACTTTCAGCAGCCTGAGCAGTGAAGATTTCTTTCTCTTTATTGACTAGATCTGCCGGAACATCATCTTGAGAAACAACTACTGGTGAAGAAGCAGCAACATGCATTGCAATATCTTTTGCAAGCGATGTGTCACCACCCTCAATCTCAACTATAACGCCAATTCGGCCGCCATGGATATACTCACCAACTGTGTGATCACTCGAAATTAACTCAGCTCGGCGAATTTGAATATTCTCGCCAATTTTTGTAATTAAAGCCTTTCTAGCCTCTTCAATTGACGCACCATCAATTTTTAAACTTCCAATTGCTGTGACATCAGTTTCATTTGCTTTA
>JAOMSY010000023.1 GCA_028355575.1 Francisellaceae bacterium
GATCTTCTTCACCATTATTCATTTAAATACCTTATATATCTTTCACTTTGGTCAGAATCATGAACGAGTAATTATATAATATTTAAGCTATAAAATTGAAAATGACCTAATTTTTTATTGCTAACATAAAAGCTTTTAATTTTTTATACTTCAACTCTCAATCTATGAAAATTTGTACAACATAATGAGAGTTGGATGTTTTTACATTATACTGTGTGTATCAAAAATCTTATCTCTCCAAAATGCAGATAAAAAAATATGATGTCTACGGACTTGGGCATGCTTTACTTGACCTAGTCTACCACGTTCCAGATGCATTTTTAGAAAAGCATCAACTGAGCAAAGGTGTTCGTAACTTAGTTTCAAATGAATGGGTTGAGAACATTTTAGCTGACCTAGAGTCTGAAGATATTGAAATCGCTAAAACAGCTGGCGGTGGATCATTAGCAAACTCTCTGAGCGCTATGCAAAAGCTTGGTGCAAAAACTTATTTATGCTCAAAGGTTTCTGAAGATCAGTTTGGTAAAAAATTCACAAAAGAGTTAGATAAGATAAATTTAAAGTACTCTAAAAAAAGAACCTTCTTACCAAGTAATGACAAACAGCACACCGGTGTATGTCTTGTTATGGCAACAGAAGACCATGAGCGCACCATGTGTACAGCATTAGGTGTCTGTAATAAATATATTGTTGATGATCTAAATCCAAAAGCCATCAGCAAATCAAAGACAGTCTACATGGAAGGTTACATTCTTGCTCAACCAAGTTCATATAAAGTATGTGAAGCCTTGTGCCAAGAAGCCAATGCAAATGAAGTACCGATATATATTTCATTATGTGATGCTGCATTAGTCAATGCTCACAGAACCTCAATGCAAAAATTTATTATAGAAAATAATATTCATTGTATTTTTTGTAACTTAGAAGAAGCCTATGCTTTCTCAGGTAAAAACACATTGAAAGAAGCGGTTAAATTTCTTGCAGAGTATGCACCGAATTTCATTATCACTATGGCAAGCCATGGCTTATGTGCACATAGCAATGGTGTGACGAAAAAACTCAATGCCATCCCAGTTAACTGCGTCAATACACTTGGTGCAGGCGACTGTTTTGCTGGTGGATTTTTATATGCCATTACCCATGGTTTCGACTTTTTCGATGCCTGTGAATTTGCAAATATTTGTGCTGCTTACGTTGTATCTCACCATGGTCCGCGCTTAAAAAACAAATATGTTAAAAAGATATTTGCAGACAAAAGAAACCAGGCACAGGAAACAGCTGCCGCCCTTGAAGACTTAGACTAATTAGTTGCTTGATAGTTTCTTTGACCAAATATTGCTGTACCTACTCTTACAATTGTACTACCAGCTAGTATTGCTTGATGCATATCATTGCTCATACCCATCGATAACGTATCCATTTTTAAACCCAGCTGATCATTAAGCTCATCAAGTAAAGATTTTAAGCGTTTAAATGAATCCCCTTCTGAATTTATTTCTGGATTTGGTATACACATCAACCCTCTCAATGAAACACCTTTGGCATTTTGAAGTTTAGCAATTGATTCCAGCAACTCGGTTTTATTCTCAGTGAGATTAAAACCTGACTTTGTTGATTCGTTATCAATATTAACCTGCAGACAAACCTGTATACCTTCAATTGTGTTTGTCTGAGCATATTCAACTAGTTTATCAACAACCTTTGTTCTGTCTAGCGTATGTATCCACTTAAAATTCTGAGCAATTTGTTTAATTTTTTTTGACTGAATCGAACCTATAAAATGCCACTCAATATCCTTTGGTAATTCAGTTATTTTTTCTAATGCTTCTTGTAAATAGTTTTCACCAAATGCTCTTTGGCCAGCACCATAAGCAGTTAACAATGAACTAATCGGCTTAGTTTTACTTACAGCCAACAATTGAACAGACTGTACATTTCTGCCAGTTATGAGACAACTTTGTGATATCTGGCTATTTATTTCGTCAATATTACGCCCTATGTCGTTTGACATGCTATCCTTATGGATAATAATGAATACGTTTAAGTTTACATGGATATCACTGAAATTTTAAGCTTTAGCGTCAGCAATAACGCATCAGACTTACATTTATCAGCAGGCATGCCGCCTTTGTTAAGGATAGATGGCGAAGTTAAAAAAATTGATGTACCCGCGTTGGAACATAAAGAAGTACATGCGCTTATTTATGATATAATGAATGATCGCCAGCAAAAAGAATATGAAGATAAATTTGACGTTGATTTTTCTTTTGAACTCCCTAATGTTGCTCGATTCCGTGTTAATGCATTTGTGCAAAACCGTGGAGCTGCAGCAGTATTCAGAACAATTCCATCAGAAATATTAACACTAGAACAATTAAACGCACCAAAAATATTTGAAGACATTGCATCGAAACCTAGAGGCTTAGTACTAGTGACTGGACCTACTGGTTCAGGTAAAAGTACCACCTTAGCAGCTATGATGGATTATTTAAACGTTAATAATCATGGTCATTTGCTAACAATTGAAGATCCAATTGAGTTTGTACATACCCCAAAAAAATGCATCATAAACCAAAGAGAAGTTTATAGAGATACTAAAAGTTTTAATGCAGCTTTACGATCTGCGCTTAGGGAAGATCCAGATTACATACTCGTCGGTGAAATGCGTGACCTTGAAACCATTCGTCTTGCTATTACGGCGGCAGAAACTGGACATTTAGTATTCGGCACTCTGCATACAACCTCGGCAGCAAAAACAATTGATAGAATCATTGATGTATTTCCATCTGAAGAACAAGCTATGGTTCGAGCCATGTTATCTGAGTCTTTGCAAGCGGTTATTGCTCAGGTACTGCTTAAAAAGAAAGGTGGTGGTCGAGTAGCCGCGCACGAAATTTTAATGGGAACACCCGCTATTCGGAATTTAATTCGAGAGAATAAAGTTGCACAAATGTATTCTGCACTCCAAACAGGAAAAGACCATGGCATGATTACACTTGACCAAAACTTAAAAATTCTTGTTGGCCAAGGCGTAATAGAAATAGACCAAGCCCAAAAATATGCAAAAGATAAAAATGCTTTCTTATAAAAGAAACTTTTAACGACAAATTGGCTGCATTATGCAAAAGCCTTAAGTAAACTAAACAACAATTAAATATAAAGGAGTTATTGTGGATAGAAACCTAGCACTAGAATCTGTCAGAGTCACAGAGGCAGCAGCCTTATCATCTTGGAGAGAAATGGGTCGTGGTGATGAAAAAGCAGCCGACCAAGCAGCAGTTGATGCAATGCGTACAGCTTTGAACGGCTTAGATATAAGTGGAACAGTTGTTATTGGCGAAGGCGAGCGTGATGAAGCGCCAATGCTATATATTGGTGAAGAAGTTGGTAAAGGTGGTCCTAAAATTGATATCGCATTAGACCCATTAGAAGGCACAACGATATGCGCTAAAGGCGGTCAAAATGCATTAGCTGTTTTAGCTATGGCAGAAAATGGTGGGTTTTTGAATGCACCAGATGTCTACATGGATAAAATTGCAGTCGGTGGTAAAAATGTCCCTGAAGGCATTATAAACATCGACGACCCAGCAGCGGATAACATTAAACGTGTAGCTGAGTTTAAGAATATTCCCGTTGCAGCATTAGTGGTTTGTATAATGGATAGACCTAGACACGAACAACTCATTAAAGATGTTAGAGCTACAGGTGCACGCATTATGCTTATTGGTGATGGCGATGTATCAGCAGTAATAGCCTCAGCTTTGCCTGAAGGCGGTATTGATATGTACATGGGCATTGGCGGTGCACCAGAAGGTGTATTAGCAGCAGCAGCACTTAGATGCCTAGGTGGACAAATGGAAGGTCGCTTACTTTTTAGAAATGATGCAGAAAAGTCACGTGCAGACAAATGGGGTGTGACAGATTTAAACCGTAAATATACTCTGCATGAGCTTGCTGGAGGTGATGTTCAGTTTACGGCAACGGGTGTAACAGATGGCCATTTACTAAGAGGTGTTCGTCGCCAACCTGGCAAACTCGCTAAGACACATAGTATTGTTATGCGCTCTAAATCTGGTACAGTTAGGATCATTGAAGCTGAGCATAATTTTAACTTTAAAAAAGGCTATGAACATCTAAGCTAAATAGTTACATTATAGGAATACAATTTAATCTATTTGTATTCCCCAATCTTAATTTCTTATTCTTTTATTGACGATATCATTTATTTTCACTTAACTTCTAGGTACCCCCATATTTAGATCAGCTCAGCATATGAAAAAATATTCTTCACTTTTACTTATATTATTAACAAGCATACTTATCTCTGCCTGCAGTTCAACTTCGACAAAACAAGATAATCAGGCCTCTTACCAAGAAGGTGTAACTGAAGCACAATCTAATACTGTGAATGGTTCTGACTGTCAGACAGATGAATGCAAAAATTCATATACCCAAGGCGTTCAAGATGAAATTAACGCCCAATCACAGGCACAAAAATAATAAAACCACTTCACATTTACGACACTTAAACAGTTAGCTCAGAGCTGGCACTTCACTGGTGATATAGGTCATATCGATACAATCGATTATCAATATCACTCTACAGATTTATATTCCGTTGAATCATCATAAAGTGCATCAATTTCATCTAATGATTTTCCTTGCGTCTCAATACCTAACATTTGTGTAATGACATAACCTAATAATGCCGTTCCAGAAATAATAAACATGGTCGGACCTAAGCCTATTGCTTCTTTCATTGTTGGTAGTAAAAATATGCCAACCGCAGCACCAACTTTACCCGTTGCAGCTGCGAAGCCGTGTCCTGTTCCTCGAATTCTAGTTGGGAATATCTCAGCTGGTAACATATAGGTTGTCGGGTTAGGCCCCATATTAACCATAAAATTAAAAAGGATAAACCCAACAAATAATGCAATTTGTTCTATAGCGCCTCCACCGAGATAATTAGAAACCGCGAGCACCAGCAAGCCAATAAACATCCCTATAAAACCAACCTTTTGTAGCTTAATCCGACCCCATTTTTCAACTAGATAAAAAGCGGCAAAGACACCAATAATTAAAAATATATCTAAATACATTGCACTTTTTGTGGCTAACATATCTCTCTCAATAAACGAGTCAGATGACGTAGATACAATTTGTTCGATAATCATGGGTGTAAAAAAGACGACACCATACAATGAAACATCCATCAGAAACCAGGGTACAGATGTAAGAATCGTTCGCTTCAAATATTTTTGTTTAAATAACGCCAGATAACCTGGCTGAGAATTATCAACCTTTTCAGGTTTAATTTTAACTTTCTTGCCTACTATCTTAGATGCAACCTTATTTGCTTTTTTAGTTTTACCATTATTAATCAACCATCTTGGACTCTCTGGTAAACTGAATCTTAAAGCGAATAATATTATTGCTGGTACTGCACCAGCGCCAAGCATAATCCGCCAAGCATTATCATCAGGATAAACATAAAGAATCAATAAACCAAAAGCCGCTCCAGACAAAGCACCTAATGCCTGAAAACTGAAGCTACCAACCAACATCTTACCGCGCAAATAGGCTGGCATAATTTCAGAAACGTAAGTTGAACCTGTTGGGTAATCTGCACCAATCCCTACGCCTAAAAGAAATCGAGTAATGATTAGCATCATAGGACCTGTCGATAAAGCAGATGTTGCGTTAAAAATGACGAACACTAACACTGTAAATAACAGCATCATTTTACGACCAAATCGATCCGTAAAACGACCAAGAAACCCTGCACCAATAATAGCACCTAAAGGCGCAGCTGCACCAATAACCCCAGCCATGGTTAAACTTATATGCCACTGGTCAATAATTAAAGGTATGGCAACACCAATAATAAACAAGTCAAATCCATCTAAAAATACGCCCATAGCCGCTAGTGTTAATATCTTCCAATGCTGTTTGTTTAACGGCAAGTCATCTAAAGGGTGAATATCAGAGAGTTTGGTTTTTTTCATGCCATGGCCAGACTTTATCGTAACGAGAATTATACCAAAAAATAAATTCAATATGATTAGACTATAAAATATTACAATATTTTATTTGTTTATCTGCACACTTATAGAGAAATAAGAACATTAATCTATACTGTTTTTTATAGTTTATACAATTGATTTACTCATTTGTATTAAAGAAGTTAAATAAAAATATAATGGATTATAGTTGTGTTCCAGGAGGAAGCTAAATGTTAATTTTAACTCGCAGAATTGGCGAGACTGTCATGATTGGGGATGAAATCACAGTAACTATCCTCAGTGTTAAAGGCAACCAAGTGAGACTTGGCATAAATGCGCCTAAAAATGTATCCGTACATCGCGAAGAAATTTATATGCGAATACAAGATACCGATGATAATCAACCACAAGAAAACGATTAAAGAATTAATAATCTAGTTGACATATATAACTAGCATAGTAGAATTTTTGTCTAACGGAGAGATGGCCGAGCGGCTGAAGGCGCTCCCCTGCTAAGGGAGTATGGGATTAATCTTCCATCGGGGGTTCGAATCCCCCTCTCTCCGCCATTTTAAATGGCTTTCAAGAAATTCATCTAAATACAACTACCATCACCAAAAAATCTCATGGTAACACTATGGTCACAAGAAAATACTAAGACAATGATTAATTGATCCCAGTTTTGGTAAAAATTTACCTAGTTTTAATTATTTTTAAATAGTATGGTCTCAGAAAATTGAAATATATCTTGGTTGATAAATTTATTGTTTTGCTTTTTCTGCTTATTGCTCGAATTGACCTACCAGCATTTTTCGGGAGGATAATTTAATATTTTCAAACTATAGCAATAATTTCTTATTCAGGAACAAGTCTATTTTTTTCGTCAATTCAGCTGATAAAGCATCATTTAAAGAAAAACAAAAAACAATTTTATCAATCAACTTAAGCAAATTGACTCATAAAAAAATTTTCTTTTCCTTTACGAAATGCATTCATAAATTTTTGCTTATTTGACTTTCTTTTTGCTTTGTTGCTTTTCTCATGTACGCCAGCATTATAATTTAGACGCGCAGAAAACTTAGCAACAGGATTATTTATCTTACGCATTTTTATTCTCCTATTATTTTAAATGCGCTCGAATAATAGCCTGTTTTATCTCTATTTAAAACCTATTTATGTTGTTCAATATTATGCAAGAATCTTCATTAACTCGATAAATTAGTCTCTCGAGTTACATCTCAATCAATATGTCTACTATCCTTATAATATAAATCACTGATATAAAATTTAGCTATGAAAAGAACTTTTTGTCTGATAATTGCACTTATTACAATTACAGGGTGTAGCCAACAAAATGAAAATTATGATAAATATATGGAAATCGTCCATTGCCTAACAACAGAAACAGGAAAGTCATATACAGATAAAGACATTGCTGCAGTTGGCTATAAGACGGTTGAGATGATGGATTGGATTGCTAGAAGCTCTAATCAGCAAATAATTAAAAATTTCGCACTAGATGAAAATGGTTACCAACTTCCAGATAAGTTTTGCCAAACGCACAAATGCCAAGGCCATGGATATTTAATGTATAAAAAAATTAAAGCAGACCCAAAAGCATATAACTGGTATCGAAGACATATTTATACCGTTATGCCTAGTCATAAAAATGTCGATGAAATTAATAGCCACTGTGATCTAAATCGTGAAAATGTTCAAGAATTAGCAATCATACTAATACAACAAGTTCTTTTAGGAAAAATTTTCATGAAAGAGTTTAGCGAACAATATCAATACCTTGAGGACGGCCCTAAAATTCCACAATAATAATCATGCTTGTGTTTTAATTATCTCAATAAAGTCATCACCATATTTTTGTGCTTTCGCCTCTCCAATTCCATTAATATCAAGCAACTGATTTAGATTTATTGGGCGATGTCTCGCTAAGTCGAATAACGTTTTATCATGAAATATCACATAAGCAGGCACATCTAGTTCTTTTGCCAATTCCATTCGTTTCTGTTTAAGCTGGTTAATTAAATCAATTTCAGTATCAGAAAACACATAAGATGGCTGAGACGATGAATAAGTTTTGCTATCAGATTGACTATTTCTACGTGGGCGTTTTTCTTCTCGGTAAGTAAACTGAATAGATTTATCCCCTTTTAAAATTGGTCGTGCCAATTCGGTGAGTTTAATACTGCCATGATTTTCGCTATCAACCTGTAAAATACCGTAAGCGACCAGCTGACGAATGAAAGAAGACCATTCTTTTTGTGTATAATCTGCGCCCACTCCAAAAGTTTTTAATTGATGGTGACCAAACATTTTAACTTTTTCAGTTAATTTACCCAATAACACATCAATAACATATCCTGCACCAAATCGTTGTTCTGTTCTTAATATCGCAGATAAAATCATCTGGGCAGGTGTCGTGCCGTTCATGGTTTTGGGTGGATTTAAACACGTGTCACAATTCCCGCAGGCTTCAGATTTCTCATCAAAATAAGCAAGTAGTACTTGTCGACGACAAGTTGCTGCCTCACTATAACCAATCAAGGTATTTAGCTTTTGCATTTCGATATATTTTTGTTTTTCATTCACACCTGATTCATTGATAAACCTTCTTTGATTTACCGCATCAGCCATACCATACGTCATCCATACTTTTGCTGGTAAACCATCACGCCCTGCACGCCCTGTCTCTTGGTAATACCCTTCAATACTTTTTGGCAAGTCTAAATGCGCCACAAAGCGCACATCGGGTTTATCAATTCCCATACCAAAGGCAATGGTTGCAACCACGATTACATTATCTTGCTGTAGAAAAGCTTTATGTGAGGCATCCTTCACTTCAGCAGATAAACCCGCATGATAAGCATGTGCATTAAAACCTTTATTTCTTAAGAATTCTTGGGTCTGATCAACCTTGTTACGTGATGAACAATAGATAATCCCTGACTGATCTCTACATCCCGCCAAAAAATCTAAAAGCTGCATTCTTGGATTATCTTTGTAAATAACCTGATACTGAATATTGGGTCTGTCAAAGCTGGATTTAAATGTCTCTGCATTTTGTAGATGAAGCTTTTCGATGATATCTTTTTGTGTTGGCTTATCGGCTGTTGCGGTAAGGGCAATCCTGGGCACATTGGGAAATTGTTCAGCTAAAACAGCCAAACGCATATATTCTTGCCTAAAATCATGCCCCCATTGCGAAACACAATGTGCTTCATCAATGGCAAATAATGAAATTTTACATTGTGACAATAAACCTATAAAGCTATCCATCAATAAACGTTCGGGTGAAACATAAACCAATTGAATTTGATTATTGCGCATTAACTGCATCGTTTCAGTTATCTGGTCATATGGCGTATTCGAATGAATCGTTGCCGCGGCAACGCCCTGTTCAATTAAAGCCTGACATTGATCATTCATTAATGCGATTAAAGGGGAGACAACAACACCAATACCATCACGCATCATTGCAGGTATTTGGTAACATAACGATTTACCGCCACCTGTTGGCATTAGTACAAAAGCATTATTACCGTTTAATAATGTTCCAATGATTTCAGATTGATTAAAACGAAACTCATCATAACCATAAACTTGTTTTAATATACCGAGGGCTTGTTGGGACATAATAAGAATATTTGAAAGTGGTAATATTATTCTAAAGTGATTGCATAACCAAAACAATCATACTTATTTACAACCTAATCTCTTTAACTAGGCACAAACAATTAATAAATCCGCATCAAGATAAATTCGATCAAACTTATTTACGTCGATTTAATTAAATCTAGTTTGACATCATCGTTATCAGGTGTTTGTATGACTGATAGCATATGCAACTGAGTTTAACAACGTATTAATCATTAAGGGTAAATATGATAGAAACAATTGCAATTTCGTCAGACCGTCCGATGTCACCAATTTTCGAATTCAAAAACCAAGAGAATAACTTCAAAAATTTTGCTTGGGGAATAGGCTTGTACCCTGATGGATCACACGGATCTTATTTAATTAAAGATACGGTATCAAATGAAGCAAATGCACTCGCAAACATAATGACTAAAACCAGTAGCTTTTTTTCGAAACAATTCTTTGCAACCTTTTATGATGCTGACCAAGAAGTTTTAATGGATGAAATACAACCAATTCAAACATCCTATGCAGGATCAGATTGGATGTTTATGTTTAATGGAAACCTAGCACCTGATTTTACTAAAAAGCTACCGTTAGAAAGCAACTTATTTGAGCCTGTTGGCACATCAGCCTCAGAATATATTTTATGTTACCTGCTAAATAAAATGTATAACACTGGTTATAGAAGCCTATTTAACTCAATTTACAATACCATTTACCAATGGTTGATTAACATAAATGACCTAGGAAATTCAAATTTATTTCTCTCATCTGATGAAGGAATGATTGTCTATCAAGATAAAAATAATTTTGAACCGATATATTTTCGCAGAATGTTTCCACCATATAATTATTTATTAAATAACTATTCAATGATGTCAGTTGCGACTGGCATTAATGAAGACAAATTAAAAAGCTATATTGTTTTTTCTCAACAACCTCAAAACATTGACGATGGCTGGACAAAAATGCTTCCTGGTCAAATGATGGTTGTTTCAAATGGCATTGTGATTTGGGATAGTAACTTTGTTTCCCCTTATGAGACAACTGCAAATACGGATACTCGTGACCAAACAATTAAGCAAAATATTTCAACAAATGAGTCATCAAATGGATCGAATAGAAGAATATTATCTATCTTCCATGAGACTAAATATAAATATGAAAATGCGATAAGACTTAGCAAGCATGTCTTTAAATTAAAACCAGCTATTGATGAAGAGCAACGCTTACTGAAATACGACTTGAATATTTCCTGCAACAACAGGTATCAAAATTATGACGATGTTTTTGGCAATAAAACACGGTATATAGAAATTTCAGAACCATACAGTGAATTGACAGTAACCATGAAAGCCAAGGTTTCCATTTCACCAAATACTCATATACCTAGAAGTCTTATCGAAAACCAAAATCAATTTCCAATTCCTTGGATGCCTTGGCAACGACAAATGCTGTCGCCCTATTTATTGCCAAATGAATTACCAGAAACACAGCTATCTGAGTTAATGGACTATGCTAAATGTTTTATCGACAGAAACAATAATGACGTTCTCAGAGCTTTAGATGATATTAATAAAACCATCTATACAGATTATGCTTATGTTTCTGGCTCTACTACTTTAGCAACAACGGCTTATGAAGTTTATGTGACTCGTAAAGGCGTGTGTCAGGATTTTGCTAATTTATTTATTTGCTTATGTCGCTTATTAAGCATTCCTGCGAGATACCGTGCCGGATATATCTTCACAGGTGCTAAATACGATAACCCAGAGCAAGGTGATGCAACCCATGCTTGGGTTGAAGTATACTTACCATGGTGTGGTTGGAAAGGATACGACCCAACTAATGGCTGCCAAGCAAATAGTGATCACATCCGTGTTGCGAGCGGACGAGAATATCATGATGCTACACCTACTTCTGGCACAATTTATCAAGGGGGTGGTGGTAAAGAGACCCTTAGCATCAATGTTAAAGTTATAGAAGAAAATGAATAATAAAATATTTCATACCATATGTTTTACTGCATTATTTAATTTATCAGCCAGCTTTGCAGGAGAAACACAGCTTGAACTTAATCAAGAATCACACCAAAAAAGGCTTATGGTAGAGACGAAACTTAATCAGACTATTCAACAATATAAAAAGTTAATTGACCCTGAGTATATTAATCTATTCAACCAATCAGAAGCAAATTGGAAAAAATATATTCATAGCTATTGCAAATTTATCAGCCAAAAAAATATCGACGGAAGTATTTACCCACTTGTGCTTAACAATTGTCTAGCCAACAAAATTACTCAACATACTAAAGCGATAAATCAATTATTGAAGTGTGCTGAAGGTGACTTACAATGCTTACCAATAAATTAAAGTTCTTGCACAATTATTATTTCTTACAAAAATAGTTTAAAAAGATATGACTCAACGCCGAAATAACAACTTAGTTTTGATAAGTTTTAAAAAAGTTGGTAAAAGCATCTATATTTAAAGTTAGTACTAATTTATCTGTTGTATTATGAATCTTAAAAATTGTAAATTAATTTCATCGTCAGTGTTTGTAGGCTGTTTTATTTATGGGTCTGCAATGGCGGATAACCCTTTATATGTTGGCGCAAACTTAGGTGGTGACTTTAGCCCTCGTGATGCCAGAAGTACCTCGAATAATGTAGCTGGATTATTAAACATAGGTTATCAAAATAATAAATACTTTAGCGCTCAAGTGTCTGGTATGCTGGCACGATATAATATGGGTTACATTATTGCTGAGGGTTTATATACCATTCCAGTAAATCAATTTATTACGCCATATGTTGAATTAGGGCTTGGTTATACACATTTAACTGGAAGTGGTGTGGGCTTTAATGCGGGTGGCGGTTTTAAAGTTAATTTATCTAACCAGTTGTCATTGTCAATTGATTATCGATATGTATTCCAGTTTACCAGTAATACACCTTCTACTAACGTTCTTTCTGGCGGTATTACATGGTATTTTGGTCGAAATGATGATGTTTTCACATTCAACCCTCACCCAAAACCGGTTAAGTTCATAGAGAAAAATTA
This sequence comes from Francisellaceae bacterium, assembly GCA_028355575.1. GTDB lineage: Bacteria > Pseudomonadota > Gammaproteobacteria > Francisellales > Francisellaceae > CAJXRW01. Next base: position 12,720 of record JAOMSY010000023.1, read on the forward strand.
GTTTTTTTAAGAGAACATCACCAGCTTTATTTTTGGGAACAAATAGCCCAAATTCTTCCAATACTACTGTTTCATTCAGAGCCATTGCTTTCATACCAATTAAGTAAAATTTTTGGTAGTCATAAAGTGCAGGTAAGTCAAAATTACAAAATTATTCGCGGTAAAAAGTATATTTAAATATACTTGAATATATAGTTCCAAATATATTTTACGGATTTTTGATTATGGCTAACAAATTAAGATTTGGTTTGATTTTTGCTTTAATAGCAACTTACACGACTGCTATTGCCAATGAAAAAATATTATTTGTCTGCACAGGCAATACTGGTAGAAGTGTCATGGCAGAATACTATGCAAATGATTATGCTCAAAAGAAAAACCTTGATATTAAAGCCACTTCAGCTGGGGTTAATGTTGATCCAAAAGACATTAAACCTGAAAAAAATGCAAAAGTAGTCATGAATCAACAAGGTATCAATATTAAGGATCACGTTGCCCAACAGGCGAACATAGAGAATTTGAAGAATGCCAACCTTGTCATAACAATGACCGCAAAACAAAAGCAAGCACTATTAAAAATTGATCCCAAGGCAACGAATATATTCACATTAAATCAATGCTCAAATGACGGAAATGAAGATATTGAAGACGCATATGGAAAGTCAGTTACTGTATATGAAGAAACGCGCAATGAAATTGAAACAGATATTAAAAAAATATATGACAATGGCGGAAAATGTATCAATTAAAGGAGCTGTTTTATGCCAATAACTTCAAATGATGTCATAGATTTAAGCAACAGGTTTCATGAAGTCGTAATGAATCAAAAAGGGACAGCTAAAGATCAATCAAAGTTTTTTCTGTATCCTAACAAAGCAATGATCTACTTAATGAACGGTGAAGATATTACCTTACAAAAGAATTATGAAATTCATCAACAACTCAAAAATGAAGTGCATATTCCCCAGGATAAATGGGCTGTCACTCCATTGTGTGACCAACCAGAAAAAGCACGCGCTCAGGGATATGTTTATTGGGAAGGAACTTTAGTAAATGGTGATAACAATAACCCAATTAAATGTTTTGTAGGTGAGGATTGGATTGTTCAACGCACACCTAATGGTGAATTAAAGTTTGTGCTTTATATTAATGCCTACCACCATTTTCTACCTGATTCAGCAGATATTTCACTTTAGTGATAACAAATATCTTACTTAACCCTTCTCACAATTTTATAAATTAAGAAACCACTCAACAAACTTAAAAATAACTCCATAGCTGAGAGTGATAAAATCGACTCAGGTAACACCGCACATATTGCCGTAACAAACATACAAAATGATACACTAATTGTAACTGAAAGGGATATTGAAGATCCCGCATTTTCCTTGAAAAGCAGCATCAGTATAGTGTAAGCATTTGGATAAGTTGCACCATAAACAATGAACATAGCAAATAAAATCGCGGTGAAATAGATAAAATAACCCACTGATAGAAGCGCAACTGGAATTAATACCACACCCAAAATTACATTCAGCACTGCTAATATAAATAATAACTTTTCAGAAGATATCAAGATTAATAATATCCGACTTAGAATGCTACCTAACAATGATGCCAACCCCATTACAAGCGCCAATATACCAAATTGATACCCTGTAAACGCAAACAGATCATGGTATACAAATGGGCCTAATGACATAAAGGTTAATGTCATCCCCCATATTGTTCCAAGTGTGACGGATATATACCAAAAGCTACTATTCGCCAAGAAAGCCTTATATGTTTTAAATTGTTGAAAATACTTTTTAAAAGAGAATATGGTTACTTCTTGTTTTGTTTCGAAATACAAAAAAGAAATCCATAACAATACCAATAAGTTATAAATGAATAAAAACTCAAATATTGCATGCCAGTCTAATAAATATAACAATAGCCCACCGATATAAGGAGCAACAACGGGCGTGATATTATAAGCAATAGATACATACGTATTTTTGCGAGCCAAGTCAGCTGGATCCTTAGAGAAATAATCAACAAGAATTGCCCCACCAATACCAGAAACACCACCCATTCCAATGCCTTGAATGACCCTACCAATTAAGAACATATCAATATTTGAGCTAAAGCGTATTAATACCGAACCAATCAATCCAAATGCTAAACCAATCAACAATGGCTTTTTGCGTCCAATAATATCTGACAAGCTTCCGTACAATATTTGGAAAATACCAAAAGTAATGAAATAGACCGTTAAAGATAACTGTACCATCGCTGGCTTCGTGCCAAAATAACCCTGGATATTGGTAAATGCAGGCACGTAGATATCTATAAATAACTGGCCCAGCGGTACAGAGAGTAGAACACTTATTAAGATTATTAATGTTTTATTGTTTTTCACTACAATCAAAATTTTATTTATTATTTAATCTTATTATGTATTGCTTGGCAATTATAGTGAAGTGGTAAATCAAGTTAATTTAGCTAAAATATTCTCTGCTTCACTAACAATCTCAAATGAATCATGATGTTTTAAATCCTTATACATTCTAATTACCAAGCATTATAATTAGGGTTATTTGCTTCACTAATTTGCTTATTGGCTTTATTTAAAGCTTCAACACCATTTTTATTTAATGAAATATAAAAGGTGAAGTTGATATTAAACTCATCTTGGCTCCCTGATACAGGCGTCATATTCAAAGCGTATTCAAAGTTAAAATTAGAACAAGTCTGTGCTGCGTAATACCCACCCATATTATTTTCATTTATATTCAGATCCTGCTTAGGGATAGTTTGTTCACCTGATATTTCCCAATTACTACCCTTCTGAGTAAAAGAAATAATATTAAGTATTTTTGGAGTAATTACACATTGTTGATTAGGTGGATAATCACCCTGACCACCTTTTATATGTTTATACATTACGGATATATTTGGCAATGGAACATTCAAGGCATAAAGGCTATCACCATTTGTATCAAGATATCCTTTAACATTATTTACTGGCCTATCAACACTCTCTCCGACTTTAATGCTTAAACTCGAACTCATATACTCAACATACAAAACTGAAGAATACTCTGCTAATAAAGTTGAAGAAGTATCATCCTGGTCGCTAGAATCAGTTGAAGTTGAGCCAGTTTCTACAAACGCCGGATTTATGCTATTTTCAAAAGTAATACTGACATTGGCTGAAGGGATAGTATCAGCAAAACCTCCTGGTACCAAGAAACATAAAATCAATGGCAAACTAAATCTACTATTCAAAGCATTTGATAAACGTTTCATATGCATGTCCTTAAAACCATAAGACCTAATTAATACTACCATTAATTATTTTTATGATCAAATTATATCCAATATTGAGCAATTGCAGCGCTTTCCTAGATATTTAGAATATTGCTGTATAAACTGATAATTCACCTACGCTTGTCTTTAATAAGAATGTTATACATCATTAAACAATTTTGGAATTACCTTGGCGAGACGCAAACCAAAAGCGTTAGAACTATACATGCAACCATTGCGACATTAATTATCGTTCAGATTATAGATAGTTACTTTATACATACCAAAAATGGTTTAAATTGGGGAGCCTGGTTACATATATCAATTGGTATTTGCATTGCAGTTATGAGTGTCGACTTTGTCTCTGATTTGTTCAAGCGCAAAGGCATTAAACATTTTTATCCCTATTTATACGGTGATTTTAAGCAACTGAATAAAGACATAAAATCTCTACTCACACTAAAACTACCTGCCGCCAAGACTGAAGGTCTAGCAACTGTAGTGCAAGGCCTAGGCCTTGGTGCTTTGTTTATCGTTATTTTATCAGGTTTAAGCTGGTTTGGGTGCTGGTTAATGGGTTTAGGCATTACGCATGACGTTAAAGAAATTCATGAGTTTTTAACGCTTTTTATCGAGATATATATTTCTGCACATGGCGCGATGGGCGTCATTCATTTTATTGTTGCGAAATATTTCCCCTCACACATTGCCAAGTAATATCCGCAATAGATTAAAATAGATCAATGGTTTCATTTATAGCCAATTGAGATAAAATAGACAGATACCGAATCGACATAATGAAATCGATTGTACCTTAACAAACTTAAGATACACAATTTTCGAAATATATCTTCTTGTGATCTAACACCTGACCCAAAATTAAACCTAATATTAGGTGACAATGGTTCTGGTAAAACATCATTTATTGAGGCTATTTATTTTTTATCATTAGGTCGATCATTTAGAAGCTCTAAAATTAATCATGTACTTAGTCATGAACAAAAGGACTTTCAAATTTATGCCGAGACCCTTAACAACAAGGATAAGACAATACTTGGTATGCAAAAATCCCGTAATGGTGACTCAATTGTAAAATTAAATTTTGAAGTTCAAAAAAAGCAGTCGCCATTAACGCTGAGTTTACCTATTCAGCTTCTAAACCCAGAAGGATTTATGCTGCTGGATGCAGGCGCCCAAGCACGTTGTAAAGTCTTAGATTGGGGCGCTTTTTATAATAACAGCCACTTTTCTAAAATTTGGGCTGAAACCAAGCGATTATTAAAGCAACGCAATGCGGCACTCAAGCAAGGCTATAATAAAAAAACCATTCAAATTTGGGATACTGAGCTAATACATAAAGCTGAAATGTTAGATACTTTCCGCAAAAGTTATATCGAAGCGCTTATACCCATATTGCAAAAAATTATAAATTCATTTCTCGAGCGGCATATAATAGAAATTGAATATTATCGAGGCTGGTCAAATCAAAGTGCTTTAGCCGATATACTAGATAAGAACTTTGACTATGATAAACGTACAGGCATGACAAATTATGGTCCACATCGGGCAGATATAAAAGTCAAAGCCAATGGCATTATTGGTCAAGATGTCTTATCTCGAGGTCAACAAAAACTTTTTGTTTGTGCTTTAAAGTTAGCTCAAGGAATTTTGTTTAACCAAATTAATCACACGCCCTGTATTTATTTGATTGATGATCTTCCATCTGAATTGGATGATAAGCACCTTGCATTATTTTTAGATCAATTACTTAAACAAGATTCACAAATATTTTTAACTTCTATTTATTCGATACAGAATCATATAAATGAAGAGTGTAATCGTTTAAAGATTTCAGATGGAATCATATCTAAAGTGAATTAAATCAATATTACAAGTGATCTAAATGAAAGAATATCACAAACCAGTTAGAATAACCTTTTTCTAAACTAGAATTTCAAGAAATGAAATATATAATAAAGAATGAAAGTGCCATAATTTTAGCAATTCTGTCACTCGCGATATTATTTCCACTTGAGCATATTCTATTACATAACACAGTCTTCAATATTATTGCTTTTGTATGTACCTTCTGTGTCATTATTTACGCTGCATTAAATGTTGCTCAGCATGCTGAAAGCCTGGCAGAAAAATATGGTGAGCCCTATGGGACGATGATTCTAACTCTCTCAGCCGTAACCGTTGAAGTGATTATGATCGCCATTCTTCTGCAACATACAGCGAATATTAACTTAGCTCGTGATACCATCGTCTCTGCAATTTTACTAGACATTAATGGCTTACTCGGCATTGCCGCGATCATTGGTGGCATTAAGCATGGCGAACAAGACTTTAACTTTGATTCCTCAAATTCATATACATCAATGATTATTGTTGCCATAGGTATTTCAATGATCATGCCAATATTCATACCAGAAGTTTATATGAATGCTTATTTAATTTTCCTAGTTGTGATTTTTATCTTTATGTTTATTGTATTTACACGCATACAAGTTAAAGAGCATTATTACTTTTTTCGATATGACTATAGTAAACGCCATAAACAGAAAAAATTAATCACAGATGCCGACACCACAACTGAAAAGATTAATGGCTTATATGAAGCATTTTTCTTGCTAGTTTCATTAATTTCGATTGGGCTTTTATCAGAGCTACTCTCAAGTTTCATGAATATGAGTTTACAACATTTTGACATGCCCATTGCCATCAGCGCATTAGTCGTGGCTATTGTCTCTGCATCACCAGAACTTATAACTGCCTTAAAGTCTGCCATTGAAAATAAAATGCAGACAGTCATCAATATTGCACTTGGCGCTTCACTTTCGACTGTTTTATTAACCATCCCTGCAGTTATTATCCTTTCCTTTGTGACTGGTCATGGTTTAAATCTATCAATGTCGAACACTCAAATTATATTACTCACTTTAACTTTTTTAGTGTGTATTATTCACTATTACGATGGCCAATCAAATATGCTAGAAGGTGCCATCCATTTTGTACTTTTCTTAGTCTTTATATTTATTTTGGTAATTGATCAATTTTAAGATTTTACCGCTATACTATACTCAAATAATCATCGCTAAATAGAGTATGTCACTTCGAGCAAGCGTTCAACAAATGGGTCTGTTGATTGGTATAGTTTCTGGTTTGCTATGGGGCTTGAATGATGTTGTTGTAAAAGAAGTTAGTTTACATGTAACCAGTGACTTAAACATCATTAATAACTTAATTATTTTTTCATTGGCATTAGCTTTTATACAGGACCTGTTTTCTTGTGTCGGCATTACAAGTTATCACCTTACATTAGGTGACTTCTCACAAAAATTAACCCAAGCAAGAAAAATTATTATTTTGATGATATTTGCTGGAATATTTGCTGGCCCCTTAGGCATGGTTGCCGGCATCATGGGCATCTCTTATGCTGGACCCGTATATGCTGGTGTCATCACGTCTTGCTATCCCGTTATTGCACTTATTCTCTCTATTATATTCATTAGAGAGAAAGCAAATTTGATGAAAATACTCGGTATTATTTTATCCGTTACAGCCGTTATATTTATTTCTATTCAAGGGGAAGCAAGTGACACTAGCAACATTATTTTAGGAATGATATTTGCAACAGTGGCCATGTTTGGCTGGGGTGCTGAATCTGTATTATTTGCCTATGCTTATAAAAAAACGTTGCTGGCACCGAGCTTTCTACTTGCATTCAGGCAGTTTTCATCAGCAACAAGCTACTTAATAATTTTAATCATTTACCTCATTATTAGCGAAAATAGCGTGATTGCTATCATTTTTAGTATGAATACGCCTATATTGATTTTTATATGTGCTTGTAGTGCAATGTTCTCTTACATCACCTATTACAATGCGATTAAATTTTTAGGTCCAAGCTTAGGAACGGTTTTTAATGCATCCTTTATATTTTGGGCTGCTATTTGGAGTTTAATATTAGGCATAGAAAGTGTATATTGGACATTCTGGATATGGGGTACAGTCTTACTAATCGGAATGTTTATAGCCCTTAATGCAACACAAAATGTAAATAAATGAAAATACAATTTTATATACTTAATACAGATGAGCCAGAAAAAATTTCTAATTTTGTCTGCCAACTTGTAGAAAAAATATTTAACAAAAACCACCGTATTCAAATACGCTTAAACTCTGAGCAACAACTCAAAGACTATGATGATGCTTTATGGTCTTATAAAATATCCGAAAGCTTTTTGGCACATTTACCTGAATCAGAAATAGAAGACACAGAAGGTAAAGTCCCTATCGTATTGAGCTATAATCCTGATTTCATAATGGAGCAACCAGATATATTAGTTTCTTTAAATATAACCCATTCAACTAACAATCAATTCAAACAAGCGCTTTTTGTCGTCAACTCAAATAATAAAACAGTTAATCAAGCCAGGGAATTATATAAAACATTTACCTCTCAGAACTATGAGCTTGTGACACATAAAATATCCCTATAAGCTTCTTTCTAAACGCATTATTTACATAAAGTAATTTAAAGATACCATTATTTATCTTTTTGCGGTCGCTTCCAGTTTTTAATATTTTTTTGTGGAACTCTAGTAATGGTTAAACTTTCACTTTCAACAGATTTAGTCACAACCGTACCCGCAGCAATTGTTGCACCGTCTTCAATCTTTATGGGTGCAACTAACGAACTATTTGATCCGACAAATACATTTTTACCAATTTCAGTTTTATGTTTTCTAGCGCCGTCATAGTTGCATGTAATTACGCCAGCGCCAATATTACAATTCGTATCAATTTCAGAATTGCCGATATAAGATAAATGACCTGCTTTCACCCCTGTTGCAAGCCTTGATGCTTTAATTTCAACAAAGTTACCAACTTGAACACCATCATCTAAAACAGTGTCAGGTCGAACTCTTGCATAAGGGCCTACTGTTGTGTTCGAACCTATTTGAGCACCTTCAATTACCGAATAAGGCTTAATTTTACAATTTGATCCAATTGACGCATCTTTAATAAAACAGCCTGGACCGATGATACAATTCTCACCGATGCTTATTTGCCCTTCTAAAATAACATTGTTATCGACCCAAGTGTCTTGCCCGATGGTGACATCACCACGAATATCGATTCGATCAGGATCAGCAATACTCACACCGCCATCCATAATAACTTTTGCACGAGAGCGCTGCCATGTTCTTTCCAATTGAGCCAACTCAACTCTTGTATTAACACCTGATATTTCAAAAATATCTATCGGCTGAGCAACTCGAATACCAACTTTTTGAGTACGCGCCATCGCAACGATATCTGTTAGGTAGTATTCAGCTTGAGCATTATTGCTCTTTAATTCAGGCAACCAAGTTGATAAATACTTAGCAGAGGCACAATATATGCCTGTATTAATTTCAGTAATTTGTTTTTGGATTTCAGAAGCATCTTTATCTTCCACAATTGCCACAACATCATGGTATTTGTTTCTGATAATACGTCCAAGACCGGCAGGATTATCTACTTCTGCAGTTAAAATACCCAATTGGTTTTCTCGAGTCACTTCGACAAAGTGGTTTAAAGTATCAAATGAAATTAGCGGTACATCCCCATATAAAATTAATACTTTATTAGCCGGATTTACTGCCTCGAGCGCCTGTAAAACTGCATGGCCAGTTCCTAGTAACTCAGTTTGTTCAACCCACTTTATTTTGTCACCGTGATGCGCTAAGGCATCTTGAACTTTATCACCCAAGTACCCATGAACCACAATAGTCTCATCAGCATTAAGCTTTGAAATAGTCTTTAAAACGTGCTCGA
>JAOMSY010000024.1 GCA_028355575.1 Francisellaceae bacterium
TACTTATATTTATCAGCCTCTAGGTATATTTTTCTTCAATGAATTTATAGATTGCCCTTAGCCCCATACATTCACCACCTTTAGGGCGCCCAGGGCGGTCACTAAAGTTCCAAGCACCGACATCAAAATGTAGCCAATTAATATCTTCACCTACAAATTCTTGTAAGAATAAAGCCGCAATAATTGCACCTCCATATGGATAACTCAAAGCCACATTACCCATATCAGCAAATGAGTTCTCCAAGTACTGCATATAAGGTTGATAAAGCGGCATTCTCCATAAAGGGTCTTGCAGTAGTTGTGATGACTCAATTAACTTATTTGCATCTTCATCATTATTTGAAAATACTGAAGGTACTTCTGCCCCAAGCGCCACACGACTCGCACCAGTAAGGGTTGCCATATCAATTAACAGATCAGGTTTTTCAGAGACTGCCTCAGTAAGTGCATCACATAAAACTAATCGGCCTTCAGCGTCTGTGTTTAAAACTTGAACCGTTTTACCAGAGCGTGTTGTAATGATATCACTAGGCCTATAAGCATTTGAACTAATTGAATTCTCTACTGCAGGAATAAGTACACGCAGCCTAACTGGTAATTTTTGAGCCATGATTAAATGCGCTAAACCTAGCACATGCGCAGAACCACCCATATCCTTATGCATAATTAACATTCCGGATGGTGGCTTAATATCTAATCCACCTGTATCAAAGCAAACACCTTTACCAACTAAAGTTACTTTGGGATGGTTTTCATCACCCCAATAAATATCAATTAATCTTGGCGCATTATTACTTGCCCTACCAACCGCGTGAATGGTTGGATAATTTTCTTTAAGCAAATCCTCGCCAACAATTTCCCTGAATTGCCCTCCAAGAGAATGCGTAATTTCTTTTGCAAATTTACTTAAATCTTGTGGCCTCATGTCTTCTGTTGGCGTATTAATTAAATCACGAACAATAAATATTGATTTAAGCTTGTTAATTACACCTTGATCTTCTTCAGGGAGAAATAATTTAGTTTTTTTGACTGCTTTCTTTTTATATTTATCAAATTTATATGCACCTAACCCAAAACCGATATAAGCTAAACTCGCATCAATCAGGTTAAATTCATCTTGCAAGTGATAGGTTTTTTCTGGAACCTTATTATACAATCCCGACAAAGACCAAATATCATCATTAGCTACACCAACGAATACCTTTTCTATCTCACCATTTTGGTTACAAATGATTGCAACCTCACCCGTATTGGGCCTGTAATCAACTGTAGATAAATAGGTTTTTTGTGGCTTAGTTAACTTTTCATAAAGTGCATCATAATACTCTATATTTATTGGGATAATGGGAATAGAGTCTGAAGCTTTTTGGTGAGTAAAAAATGGGTAATCCATCATTTGTATAGCCTCTATTTGTGTTTAAGAAACCGATTTACATCTTCGACATCGTTAATAGATAAAGTTCCAGCATCTAACTTCAAACTTAATAAAGTTGTAATATAATCATACTCTGCTTGAACCACATTATATGCATTTTGATACGTAATGCTCATTTGCTGAAGAACTTCATTCACTGTTAACGTCCCAACTTTATATTCTTCTAGCATCATTTGGTAGGCAATATCAGAAGATATTTTCGCTTGTCTATATGCTTTAATAGAACTGATTGCTGTAAGCACAGCTAAATAATCTTTCTCAGTTTGCTGAATAATACTGCGTTGATTTTGCAATGTCGTGTAACGGGCATTAACATAGTCTTCAGCACCTTGTTGTAAAGCGGCATAGTCGGTTCCACCATTGAAAATACTCCAGGTGAAGGTCAAACCAATTGATGCCATAGAAAAATTAACACCTTTAAGCGGAATTCCAGCCTGACCACCGCTACCAGCTGAAATCTCATTACTGGTATCAACTAGGCACGAAGCAGAAACATCATCACTAATTATAGCCGCTGTAGCACCAGCAGAGCTTGAACCACCCCCACTAAAACCAGGCTGGAAAAAAGGACTACGCAAATAAGTATATGACGCACTCAATGACACAGTAGGGAAAAATTTTCCTTTACAGGCTTCGACTGCAGTTTCGCTTGCAACTTGATCTAACTTAGACGCCTGAAGACTAAGATTTTTCTGAACAGCCATATCAACCCATTGCTGAATACTAGACGGGCTAGGTCTTAACGCTTGCATATCATCACGAATTGGATCTAAAGGTACAATTTTTTGAATCCCAGTGAGTACGGCTAAATCATAGTAACTTGATTTGAGTGTATTTTTATTTTTTACGAGCGTGGCTTTTGCGTTATAGTAACTTGATTCAATCTGCTTAACATCACTTTCTGTTTTAGTGCCCACTTTCAATTCAGCTTTTGTTTGCTTTAATGTTGCCTCTGTTGCTTTTATTTGCTCCTTAGCTACCTGAACATTTGCCTCAGCAAGAATGACAGAAAAATAGGTCTCAGCAACATTTAAAATAAACTCTTGTACCTGATATTCATATGTTGCATAACTAGCTTGAGCTGATTGTTTTGCAGAGCGATAAATATTTATTAAAGGGTAGTTAAATATACTTTGTGAAAGCGTAGCACCAACTGTTGTGCTTTCTATTGTCCCAAGACTATAGAAATCAGAGTCTTTATCGAAAAATCTCGTTGCACTTGCAGAAGCTGAAAGAGATATGTTTGGTAATAATCCACCCAAGGCTATATTACTATCTTCATTCATTGCCTGATAGGTTGCGTATTGATATTTTATGATTGGTGAACTTTTATAAGCTGCCTTATAAGTCTCAAGTAAGTCCATTGCAGAAACAGGAATACAGGCACTTAACCCAAGAGAGAACACTGAAAAAAGTGCTTTTTTAATTCCCATATTGGTGGCATTCCTAGTTATAGATATAAAGCTATTCTAAATGTTAGTACAAATTATTCACTTTGCGTATTTATGCTAGCATTTTTTCTATTACTAAATGCGCCTCTGAAAATAAATTATTAATTTTCAGAGGCATTGTCCCACCTGCTTGCGCCATGTCAGGCCGACCTCCGCCTTTTCCACCGACAATTGGGGCAAGTGTTTTTACCAAATCACCCGCTTTAAGTTTATTGGTTATATCTTTTGTAACGCCAATGATAAGGCTAACTTTTCCTTCTTTTTCAGCAGCTAAAACAATAACAGACTGACTATTCTGAGACTTGTATTTATCCATTTGCTCACGGAGCATCGGAATATCAGCATTTGGAATATTATTGGTAATCACTTTTATCTCCCCAATATTTCTTACTTCTTCAGCTGATTGACTTGCACCAGAAAGTAAATCTTGTTGAAGTTTTTTTATTTCTTTATCTTTTTCTTTTAATGAACCCAGCAGTTTTTCAAGTTTAAATTTTAGATCATTATGCTTAGACTTTAATAGCAAACCTAGATCACCTAACAATTCTTCCATCTCTACAACATAACCTTCTGCACCTAAAGCCGTTACAGCCTCAATCCGTCTGATACCAGAAGCAATACCTGATTCAGATATAATTTTAAAGTATCCAATCTCGCCTGTTGAGGAAACATGCGTTCCACCACATAGTTCAATTGAAAAATCTCCCATACGCAATACACGTACCGTGTCACCATATTTCTCACCGAATAGCGCCATTGCGCCAAGCTGCTGCGCATGATCATTTGACGTAATAATCGTCTCAACAGACATATTCAATCGAATGGCTGCATTAACCATTTGTTCGACTTCTCTCAATAAATCTTTAGATACCGCCTCAGGAGAAGCAAAGTCAAATCGTAAACGTTGATCATCTACCAACGAGCCTTTTTGCTCAACATGGGTTCCTACCACTTTCCTAAGCGCGGCATGAAGCAAATGTGTTGCAGAGTGATTTCTTGCAATCGCTTTTCTGCGCATGAATTCTATATTAGCAGTGACTTCATCTTCTAATGAAAAAGTACCTCGGATAACCTCTCCAAAATGAACAAAAGCATTACCTGACTTTTGCGTATCAATCACTTTAAAAGACCCTGCATGAGACTCGATAAGACCAACATCCCCAACCTGACCACCAGATTCGGCATAAAATGGTGTGGTGTCTAAGACAAGTGCTGCCTCATCGCCTTCATTTAACTCTTCAGTAAGCTCTCCGTTCTTGAACAACGAAGTGACTTTTGCATCAAAAATAGAGTGTGTATAACCTTTAAAATCCGTAATATCATCGCACTTAAGCTCTTTGTTATAGTCTATTCCAAAACTGCTAGCAGACTTTGCCATATTTTTTTGGACTTGCATCGCTTTATCAAAACCATCAATATCAACATTGAGGCTTCTTTCTCTAGCAATATCCAATGTTAAATCAATTGGGAAACCATAGGTATCATATAATTTAAATGCCAATTCTCCGCTAATTTGTTTGGTATTATCATCAATGGCCTGACTAAGTAGTTTCATACCATGATCTAATGTTTTTGAAAATTGCTGTTCTTCGCGCTTGAGATGGTTTTCAATTTGTTTTTGTTGACTGACAAGCTCAGGAAAAGCTTGCCCCATTTCTTTCACTAAAACATCAACTACTTTATAAAAGAATACATCAGCTGCCCCAAGCTTATAACCATGCCTAGCTGCGCGTCTGATAATACGCCTTAACACGTAACCTCTTCCCTCATTAGACGGAATAACGCCATCGGCTATTAAGAATGAACAAGAGCGAATATGATCAGCAATAACTTTTAAAGATGGATTACTTAAGTCGTTGACTTTCAACAGGTTAGAAATGAATTTAATTAATGATTGAAACAAATCAATATCATAGTTGTTATGCTTATCTTGTAATATTGCAGCAATACGCTCAAGACCCATTCCGGTATCCACAGATGGATTTGGTAGATTTTCTAACGTACCATCAGCTTGACGGTTAAACTGCATAAAGACTAAGTTCCAGATTTCAATATAACGATCACCATCTTCCTCAGGTGTACCCGGAGGACCGCCAGCAACAGATGATCCATGATCATAAAACACTTCACTACAAGGGCCACATGGACCTGTATCACCCATTTGCCAGAAATTATCTTTTGCGCCAATACGTGAGACTTTTTCTTTTGGGACGCCAATTTCTTTTACCCAAATCTCTTCTGCTTCATCATCTTCTTCAAAAACAGTAATCCAAAGCTTCTCTTTTGGCAGCTTTAACTCTTCAGTGAGAAACTCCCAGGCAAATTTTATGGCATCACGCTTAAAATAATCTCCAAAACTAAAATTACCTAACATTTCAAAAAATGTATGGTGTCGGGCTGTATAACCGACATTCTCAAGGTCGTTATGCTTACCACCTGCGCGAACACACTTCTGTGAGCTAACTGCACGAGAATAATTCCGCTTATCAGAGCCAAGAAAAACATCCTTAAATTGGACCATACCCGCATTGGTAAATAATAATGTTTTATCATTATGTGGCACTAAAGAACTGCTCTGAACAGTAGCATGTTTTTTACTCTTAAAATACTCTATAAATTTCGTTCTTATCTCATTTGTAGAAAGCATAACAATACCTTTTAAATTATGTTTAATTTTAGATATAAAAGTGATTGGTAAAGTATATCTATAATTACATTGAATGAAAATTGTAATAGACAATAGTTAATGATTAATCGAAACAATCTAACTTTAAAATAAGACTATCTTATTGAGCGAGTCCACCAACCTTATTATTAACTTTTCCTGAAAGATAAGCATGAATTTTTGTTACGGGATGCATATCATTATAAAATAAAAATCCGTGACAATACGGTAAACCTTTATCTGTTGCACAAGGCGTAGCAACAGGATGATTAATATCTAACTTACGATGCAAGTCGTCCTTATTGTAATAAATATCTAAAAACAAATCATCAATCAATAAAACATTCGATGGCGAAAACTGACCATATGTTGCCAACACTAATTCCGTTTTAAGCCAAATATTATAGCTCTTCGATACAATCGAAATAGCTGTTAACGCAGCCCAGCGCTTAAAAGAACCAGACAGCCCATTATCAACTAATGAAGTAATTGCCGGCACCATTGAAAAATTAGGTAAATTGAACACATAAATATTCTCCGAAGGAACACCCGAGTCCATTAATAGCTTTACCGCTTTTACAATATTTGAAATAGGATGCGATAATTTTTCTTCAGTATGCCCAGAAATTTTGACGATATTTTGGTAAAAATCATTACCACCCGCCCACAGAATAAATAACGTATTTATATTCGGTGTTTGATTTACATCATCTAAATACATATGCACTTGCTTAAGTACGCCTGGCACACAACTGTATTCACCATAATCATGAATTCCATTAGAACAGAGCTTATTCGGCATGACCGGCCAAGGTGATTCAGCCTTATCATTAATATAGTTATTACCTGTTTCTGCTGATGCAACTGCATAGGAGACATTATTATCGTATGGATTAACTTCACCCAATTCTCGTTTAATTGCAAGCTTATAACCAGTTGCAAATTCGTAGCGCTTAATTAAATAATTTTGCCAAGTGTAACGATGAATATCTTCTGGAGAAATCTCACTTGTAATTGGAGCACCAACAAGTTTTGGAATACCTTGAGGTTCAACCCAATAATTATTACCTGACTGATCCTCTGAGTATCCCATAGGCGAGCTATCACTCAAGCTATCACCAAAAACAATTAAATTTTCAAATTTATGCTCTGCAGGATAATTATGTGTTGGCCATAAATTAATAGTCAAAACCAAGAGAACAAATAACCCAATTATAATTAAAATGCCATACAGTATTTTTTTGAACATGATTATTTGCTGCTTACCGACTATTACTATTTAATTAGACCAATCAAGTCAAAATCGCAAGTTATATCAGTATTAACGCCTAACTGGTTTAATAAAAAACAAGGCAATTATTGTTGAAACCAAGTAGCAGCCGAATACGACTAACATCCCAATATAATAGTCACCACCATTATATACATGCTGACCATCCATCACATTGTTGCTATTGCTCTCTATCACGAATCCAACTAATGGCTGAAAAATAAACCCAGCAATCACAACCGCCATATTATTGAATCCAATTGCCGTTGCCTGAGTTTGCTCACTATTTGAATTCTTAACCATAGAAAAACTAAGCGCCTGACCAGCACAAGCCGCCCCAGCAAGCAAGAACAAAAGACAGACCACCCCAAAACCATTAATTCCAACAAACATCACAATTGAAAATGCAGCCAAACCAAGCAAGGAAGTAGCAAATAACCAAAACCTAGGCAACTTTGTACTGTCAGACAAAAATCCAAAAACGGGCGCACCTATCGCAATCCCTACCCACATTAAAAGTACTGCTGTTGCAGAGTGGGACATACTTAAGCCAAAATATTTTTGAACAAAAGGTGCGCCATATAGCGACGCAACTACTGCCATCGGCGTCCACAGCAAACAAGCATATAAAGCGATAACCCAGCTTTGAGGCTTTTTAATAACGATAGCTAAACCTTTTAAAACCGAACTATCTCCTTCTTCTTTCACTTTCCTTGTTCTCAACTCTGGGAGTTTCATAAAAAATAAAATAAGAAAGAATAAAACCAAGCCAAACAGGCTAATAATAGACATTGTCCAGCGCCAGCCAAAAGCATGAATCATCGGCACTAAAGGTAAAGTTCCACACATCGCACCTAAAGCAGCTAGCATTTGAGTTATCCCTGCAATAAAAGCAAAGTATTTGGCAGGAAAAACATGGGATGCAACAACTAATACACCAATAAAAGCAAATGCTGAACCAAATCCCATAAAAATTCTAGCGCAACCAGCCAAGTAAACATTTGGGGCAAGTGCGAATAAAAATCCGCCTACCGTACAAATTAATAATGGCATCATAATGACATGTTTGGCAGGAAATTTATCGTAAAATAATCCCGCCGGTACCTGCATGAAGGTATAGGTAATAAAGTAAGCCCCCGACATTAAGCCCAACCAAAAGACATCAATATGAAAGCTATCCATTAATGATTGCGTCATTATCCCTGGCGATACTTGAATTGCCATTTCAAAGAATAAAAACAATGCAGCCAGCAAAAATATGAAAATAGATTTAATCAAATTAGTACCAGTTAAAATTAAACCATTAAAATAAGCCTAGCAAATTTATGCATGCTTGTTGAGGTTTTTAGCTAAATGGGTACTATTCTACTTCGCAAATCATACATCGAACACTGCCACCGCCATTACGTTCAATGGTAGAGATATCCGAATAAACAATATAACCGTGCTGTTCTAGTAAAAATTTATTTTGATTAGTAAATGCATTATATGCAGATAAAGACATCGCGATAACACGACTCCCATCGTTTGCGGAAAGCTGTAAAATATTACCACAAAATTGACTCATTTGCCCATAACTAATTTCAATTACTTCCTTACCATCACTCACCAATTGATTAATAACATTTATTCGTTGATGAGGGTCAATTGATTCACCACATATTACTGCAAAATGTTCACCTATACTCATCATCACATTAGTATGATAAATTGACTTACCTTTCTGGTCAGATGCATTAAACGTAACGGGTTCATAACCAAGCGACTCGCATAAGTTAAAAAAGACATCTTGCTGCGTCCTTTCACTCAAACACGCATAAGCTTTTGCATTAACATGGTCAAACACAACTGAACCTGTCCCTTCAAGAAAACGACCTGAGCGTTCCTCGAAAGTGAAATCACGATAATATTTAATCACATCATTATTTTGTCTAAAAATATTTTCTATAAATAACTGAGAACGCTCACGCCTTCGATTTGGTGAACACATTGGGTATAAATTCACAATACCATCATGAAATGAAACCCAGTTATTGGGAAAAATAGAATCTGGGGAGTCACGCTCAATATAATCTTGTTCTATATGAACCCGAATACCAGCCTGTTGCAATGTTGAAACCAAGTTATCGAACTCATAGATAGCTTGATTTGAAGTGGCAATAGTGTTTTGATCAGGACTCTGAAATGCATTCGTTTCAGCCGTTTCAGGATTAGAGTAAAACATGACAGGTCTAACCATAAAGACCAAATTCTTATTATGTGAAATCATCTATATATCCTCTATAGAACAAAAGGAATTGTCAAAATATTATAACTCTGCTCTTTTAATTGGCATTGTCATACAATGTGGGCCACCACGCGCACGTGAAAGCTCTGCGCTGTTGATCATCAATAACGCTTGTTTCGGCACAATCTCATCAATAAGCCCAGCGACATCAACCTCAGGGTTTTCTAGCACCTTACTAGCAATTTTTTCTAATACGCCAGCAACCTCGACAGGTTCAAATCCTGCATCCCTAAAACCTTCAGCTGTTCTCTCATTTCGGTCATATCCGACTACTTGTCCTTCTCTAAGCGCAACCACGTTACACGAGTCTGTCCATTGCTCACGCTCATCAAATAACATACCACCTTGGCCTGAGTATATGAATTTCACATCTTCTTTTTTGCATCCAAAATCGTTACAACTAATATCATATAATAAATCTTTTATACAAGTAATTTCGCGGTTACTGCCAAACCCAGAAGAGAGGCGTTTAAACTGAGCAACAATTGCTTTTTGAGCATTTTTGGGATCAACCACCCCTAAATCACTCACAACTTTCTTCGTATATAAATCATCTGACCGAATAAGCTGCTTAAATAAGACCCAAGCATTTCGAGAAACTTGAGTCATAACCGTATCTAAATGCATCATAGCCCTAGTTTTCGGGAGGCGTACAACAGAAACCTTTTTAATTCCGACTTCTTCTTTAAATACTTCTTCTACTATTGCCTGGGCAGCATAAGGTGTTGTCCTTTCAGACACGCCTATCAATAAATGTTGGGGAGAAATCATCATAATATCTCCGCCTTCAAGTGTAATTTTAGCACGCTCTTTTGCTCGATCATCTAACATGAAAAAGTTTTCAGGGTCAGTCATTTCTAAGACGCGAGCATACTGTTTATTTAGCAACACATGGTAAGCAATATAACGTGACAGAATAGACTCTCTACTCCTTGCACCTGAAGCAGTTCGGCTAAGAACAATATGTTTTCTAACGGTAATACCGATATCACGAGTAAATAAAAAGTTTGGCACAGGTGCAAAGACCATAGAATGGGGATAGGTAGGAATACGCCCTTCCTCAACGATGCCTGTAATTAAAATTCTAGATAACTCTTTTGCTGAAACCTCTTGATCATCCATTAAAAAACGTTGGATATGATAACCAGTATCTTCAACTGCACAAATTGATGCGACGATATCAGTACGAACTTGAGGTATTTCTAATGCTTCAATCAGGGCATCTTGAGCATCAATTACTTTATGAGACTTTAAATAATGGTCCGAATAAGGTGAAGCTAACGACCCTGGCTCTATACCCTCACTTTCTTTTTTGATCCAAACTTTCAAAAGCTCAGGATCCAGGTAAGCAAGCAGTAATTTTTTAAATTGGGCGTATTCTTGTTTCATTTTAGGAAGATGCACAATGTCTTCATACAGCCATTCTTGAGCTTTCGAAGGCACAACATTTGCTACACCTTGATCTGGGCAGTGTATTAATACTTTTTCAAGCGCACCTAACTCAGTGAAAACGCCAATTTCCCCAATATTCAGTGACATACTAACATTCCTAATTTAATGGCTATTACCAAAAAAAGTTGTTTCTAAACTCGCATCGTGCGACAAATTAAGGACAGAGAATAAATTTTTTGGGTTAGCCAATGGTGGTACTAAATTCATCACCCGTCCCATTTGATACTTCTCACACAACTTATGCGTAAACTTTAACACTGAGAAATCGCCTAATACATAGTTTATCGTATCAAAAATTGTAATTTCAGTGTTGTTTTCACGTAATGGCTTTAAGCCGTTTATTAACTCCCATAATTCTGCATAAATCAATAAATCTTTTTCATTTTGGTGAAAATTTTGGATCTCACCTTCAAGTTCAGATTGACCTTTATGCTCAACCACATATTTTGAGCTAGATATCAACTGAGGGTCTAATGCCGTTTGACCAAACTTTTTAACACCAAAAGAATTAATATGCGCACCTGGCTTTATCCAATTTTGCATAAGTTGTGGCTGTATTGAACCATTATCTGAAGTTGTAATAATGATAATATCAGCATCGATAACAGTATCTTCAAGTGATTCACCTGGGATGAGCTTGAAATGATAGTTTTTCATGTTGCGATAAAACCGAATCATTGCAGCTGAATCTGTATCGTAGTACTTAACGGTTTCTACATCTCTAATTAAACAGTGTGATAAAATTTGAAATTCGCTCTGTGCGCCTGTACCAATTATGGCAATATTTTTAGCATCCATGTTAGACAATAAATCACTCGCTAAAGCCGATGTAGCAGCTGACCTTAAAGCAGATAAGGTTGTCATCTCACTAATAAATATCGGTGTACCGTTTTGAACCTGAGATAACTGCCCAGTCGCGATGCAAGTCGGCATATTGGTAAGCGTAGAATTAACCTGAGTATTAATATATTTATGCGCAAAGAACTCTTGATCAGCTATCGATTCAATTTCAAGCGTATTATTCTGATGATTTAGCTGTGGTTTAAGCATTTTATAAAACGCTTGCCAGCGACCATAGTCACCTCGAATTTCTTGCATTAAATCGAGAATAAATTGCGTCAAAGTATGACGTTTAATTAAATCTGCAAGGACTTCAATTGATAAAACATTTACCACACTTACTGCTCAAATTTTGATAATAACTTTTCGAGTATAGCCTATTTATTTCTATTCAAATATAGCTGTCACAATGACAATATTAAGGGACTGGAATTAAATAAACTAAATAGGTTGCGTAGCATATTTTTTAAGAGTCAAGGCTCTCAAATTATGCCATAGCAAGTCTATGTTATAATTTGAATAACGCAGGAAATGGGAAAATAGACAAGCAAAGTGTTTAGATTATTTAGTGACAGTTCCTACTGACTGTCTTTATGGAAAATTCTCTTATAGAAGAAGAAAACAAAATACAATAAACATACGCCCACGGTTGCAGAGGTATAAATAATAAGGAAGGTATTCATTGACATACCGCTAATAACACTAGCTGACGGAATAAATCCAACAATAAATGACAAGACTGACCCAAACATCCCCAGAATGACAACAGAATAAAATACAATGTCATTTTTTATGATTAATTTCTCATACTGACTTGAGCGTCGAATTTTTATTGCCGAGACAAACAATATCAAATACATCAATAGGTATATCTCTGTACTTAGTGATAAAAATATCCAATAAAAATTAGAGATACTGTCAAAGTTTGTAAGCAAATAACACATCACTGTAATTACAATAGCCTGAACTATTAATATATTAGCTGGCGCACCCCGCTTGTTTTCCTTACCCAAAGCAACTGGCAAATAACCTCTTTTCGCAGCTTGAGACATACCTTTTACAGGGCTAACCGACCAATTAATTAGCGAACCAATACTCCCTAGCACAATCATTAAAATTAGAATAGGCGTCATAAATGACATATCAAACTTATCAAACAGCGAATGGAACGTTCCTGCGATTCCGTCATAAATTCGAATATCATTGTGCGGCATAATCATGGCAATGGAAATTGCCCCTACAAAATATAAAAATACAATTAAAAATGCGGCAATCCATATTGCCTTTGTATATGTCTTTCTAGGTTCTTTTACTCGGTCAATATGCACTGAACATAACTCCATCCCTAAAAATGAAGCAATTACTGCTGTTACAGCTGAAATATTAGTTGAGTTTATATCCAGAGCCAAACTACTTGCACTAAATGACAAGTGAACAACGTAGCCATTAAAAACCCACAATCCAACGAATATAACTAGGAGCACTACAGGTAAGACCACGCCTAAAATCATACATGCAAATGCAACACGCGCTGACTCTTTAACACCGCGCGTGTTTATGATGGTAATAATCCAAAATACACTAATCATTATGAGTGCTAGTGCCATTTTATTTTCTGCCAAGCTTGGGATGAAAATAACTAAAAATGTACTCACAATAAAGATCAGATTCGCTGGAAACCAAATTGCGCTATTAGACCATTGCAGCCACACTGCAAACATACCGACATCTTTTCCAAATGCTCGAATAACCCAATGGTAAACACCATTTTCATTATCTTTGGCAAAAACAGCACTTAGTTCAGCCGAAACAAATAACACAGGAATTAAAAATAATACTAAACCTAGAACAAAATAAATTGGCAAATAATCACCAAATAATGCCAATGATGGAAGGTTACGAATACTGTCTACCGCCACAACCATAAACCCGACCAAAACGGGCAGAGAAATATATTTGCTATTCATTTTTCCAATTATTTCCTAAGTTTGAGACCCAGAGAGTGATAGTCCCTATTTAACACTTGATTAATTTAGATACATCAACAAAGTATAGACATAAAAACTAACAACTTAAATAATTTGCGCGCAACTAATTATTAAATATTTTCTTCTCCTAAAAAAACCTAAATCTTTATCTATACTGATAAAGATGGGTCAATCTTAATAGAGATATAACATGAATAAATTATTTAAAATTCAGATGGCTATTATCTTAAACTTTCTTTTATGCTCAGTATTCGCCTTTGGCGCAAACAGCTCAAATGAAATTCTAGATAAGCTCTCAACTGCTAATGAGGAAGAATTAATTGAAATACAGGTTCTTAGCGACCTTAGCAAAAAAATAGGTGTTCGCTTAAATGCAGGCATAGAGACAGAGAGCCAACTCAAATATTATCGAGCACAACTTTCAGCTATTTTGTCAGATGTAAAATCATTAACTATTCAATATAAAGCTAAGCTGGAATCAGCTCGAAGTGTCGTAACTGACTTTGCAGTCAGCACTGAAGGTAAGAAAGCAGATGATACATTCAAAGTAACATATGATGAATTTTACTTAAAGAAAATGAAAGAATACCGACAAAGAGTATCTTTCTATAAAGGTGTTTTGCTACGCCTGCGTTTAACTCAAGAGCAATGCTATACCAATATAGGTGTTATTGAAGATATAAGACAAGAAATGTATATAGGTAACTTATGGGTTAGCAACGACCCTTTTTATAAAGCAAGTGCATGGAAGCAAGCTTTTAGCGAGTTAAGAACATACTCTTCTAGATTAGTAACCAATCTATTTGATATAAGCGATAACATTACCCAAAGTGTCTTAACAATGAAGTTTTGGTTACTATTGATTGGCTTCATTCTTGGAACAGGCATTTATTTAAAATCAATTCGCCCTAGAGCAAATCTATTAATTAAAAAAACCACCCAAGATAATAACTTTATCAACAGCATGACAAAGAAATTCTTCGTCGTATTTATTTATGTCATTGTTAGAGGTGCGATTCCAGTATTATTAATTTTCTTATTAAAAAATATTGTCTTGGATACACTTGGCCTTGATAGAAGCCCACTGCTGGCACCTTTTATTAATTCCTTTTTTAATGCCTTGGCATTTATTGTGATCATGCTTGCATTAATATTTGTGATGTTAAATCAAAATTTAGAATTCATTAAATTTAAAGAAGCTAACTTTTTTCAGCGCCAGATAATCATTATTATCTTTGAAATTGGTGCCATTTTCTTTATAAAGAATATTAATTTTTTCTCAACAGGCGCGCCTGCAGCTGCCTATTACCCCGACCAGGCAACCGCTTTAATCAACTTAATTATTAGCTTCTTAATCGTCATTAGCTTTTACAGGTTATGTTATTCGAAAAAAAGTCAGCTAGAAGGAGCCAAATAATGTTAAGCGATAAAGGTTATTTCTACTTAAGAAGATATCTAAAAATGGTTTGTATCTTTTCAGCAGTACTGTTCTTTGCATTAATCTTTACTGGTTATGCTAATTTAGCTTACGAATTAATTGCAGACATACTTCAATCAATCCTTTGTGGCTTCATTTTACTTGCATCAAATTTCTCATTTAGATGGCTACTGCATGAAGTCACTCGAAAAATGCTGGATATGTCCAAAGAAAAATTTGACCAATCATTAACTGCATATTGGATTATTACCATCTTTGATTTCGTTGTATTCTGCATTGCACTTATTATATTTGCTCTTATTTGGGGCGTTAACCCACAAGCAATTCAAGATCTCTTACAAGCAATTTTTATTGATGGAATTTCTATCGGTGAAACGACTATCGCCCTACTTACTATTATTGAGGCAGTCATTTTATTCACGGTCATATTTCTACTGACCAAATTCATAGTAGTTGTCATGCAAAGACGCATCTTGCCCTTCACAAAAATGGATCAAGGCGCGAAAGATGCTGCAATCTCATTTACAAAATATATTGGCATAATAATTGGAATTGTCCTGGCTATCTCTTCACTGGGCGTTAGCGCAACTTCTATAGCCTTTATTGTTAGCGCATTTACATTTGGCCTCAGCTTTGCATTAAGAGACATATTCAGCAACTTCCTCTCAGGTATTATTTTAATGATAGAACGACCAATAAAAACAGGCGATTGGGTTGATGTTGGTAAAGAAAGTGGCGTCGTCAAGAAAATCAAATTAAGAGCAACAGAGGTTGAAACGTTTAATCAAAAAACACTGCTTATCCCTAACAATCAATTTATCTCACAAACAGTTAGTAACGATATGTACACCGCGTCTTCAAGACTTGTTCTTGAAGTTGAATGTTCATATGATGATGATCCAGAAAAAGTAAAGCAAGTATTATTGGACATTGTTAATAAGCAAAATAAAGTCCTTTCTAGCCCAGCACCAAGTGTCATTTTTAGTAACTTCGGTGCGAGTGGATTATTATTTTTAGTTCGTGCTTACTGTTTAACGACAAATAGGTTATCACTAAGCGATGAATTACGTTATGTCATTTTTAATGAATTTAAAAAACAAGGCATTGAAATTCCGTATCCTAAACAGGATGTTTATATTAAAGAATTTCCTGCAAAAGAAGATAAGAACAAGAGCGAAGATTAAGCTATAAAACTGGCAACAAGACCAATAATTCCACCAAATACCCCACCCCATACAACTAACCAGCCTAAATGCTGGCGAATCATATGCTGAATAATATCTTTAACCATTTTTGGTGTAAGTGCTTCTAAACGAGAATCAATTAACTTTTCAATTTCTGCAGACATATTATGCATTGCCCCGCCTGAAATTGCTTTTTTAACTTTTTCCTGGACACTATCAGAATTTAACATATCAGAAATAGTTTTCTTTATTTTCACAACAAACGATTCTTTTAAAGGATCAAGTCCTTCTTTACCACCTAAGAATGAGCTGATAATACCACCAAACTGACTCGACATAATAGCATCTACAAAACCATCAAATAGCTTATCATAGTCAATTGCATTTACTACGCCGTCTAAATTAATTTTAGCCTTTGATGCTCTTTGCTCTAGGAAGTCATCAATATTTTTTTGACTAAAGAACTGATTCATAATTAAGTTTTTAATTGAGCGTTTAAAGTCTTCAAAACGATTAGGGATAATACCTGAACCATACACAAATGGAATTTTTTCAAATAACATGAAAATTGCAATCCAGTTGGTAATTGCCCCTGATAACGCATAAAAACCAATTGACTTTAAATGTGGCTCCCCCGTCATTAAACCGACAATACTAATCACCAACGCGAGTAAATTAGTAACAAATGCTTTATTTAAATTAGCCATAAAACTCTCCTATAAAAGAATGTTATAAATAGTATGTAAACTATATTAAATATACAAGCGTTTACAAATAGTTACACTAAGATAAAATCACGGTTATTTATGATAAATATTCATCATGCGCACGACTAGAATTTATATTGAAGAACAAAACTTAAAGACAAATAGTAATATATCTTTAAATAAGGATAAAAGTCATTATTTAAGCAGAGTACTAAGGTGTAAATTAGAACAAGAACTAGTTGTGTTTAATGGTTTAAGTGAATTTGAGTATCAAGCAAAAATAATCGATATCAATAAACAGGCAGTGACATTACATATTTACCAAGAAAATAAAATTAATAGCGAATCACCATTAAATATCCATATTGGACAAGCAATATCAAAAGGTGAAAAACTCGATTTAGTCATCCAAAAAGTGACTGAGCTTGGCGCAGCAGAGTTAACGCCACTTATTACCGAACGTTCAGAATCAAAAAAATCAAATTTGGATAAAAAATTAGAACATTGGCAGCGCATTGCCATTAGTGCAGCAGAGCAATGTGGCCGCACTAAAATACTCAAGATCAATCCGATACTAAAACTTGATGAATGGTTAACTGAGCCAAATGGTTTAAAACTAACATTAGATCCAACCGCTAATCTAAAGTTAAAAGACATTAAAGCTGATACGAAAAATTTTAGCCTATTTATTGGTCCTGAAGGTGGGTTAAGCCAAGCTGAAATTATCTTAGCTCAGAAGAATGACTTCACCCCCATCTCCCTTGGCCCAAGAGTTATGCGCACTGAAACTGCACCAATTGCTATTGTTTCGATTATTCAGTCGCAGTGGGGGGATGTTTAAAAACTAAGTTTTAAGGTTAATTAAATATATATATGGGGTTAAGGGTAATATTGCAAAATTACCCGCCACTACCATAAGGCCTAGTAATAACCTCAAGCAAATGTCCATCCAAGTCTTCAAAATAGACACCACGCCCGCCATCATTATGGTTGATTTGACCAAGTTTTTCCTGACTGGGATCAGGCCAAAACTTAAGGTTTTTATCACATATACGAGTATATATTTCATCAAACTCTTTTTCAGTTATTAAAAAAGCATAATGTTGTGGCGCTATCTCTTTCTCAGTATGTTTAAAATCAAGTGAAATATCATTTTCAAGTTGTATTACTTGAAATGGTCCAAACGTGGTTGGCTTGGGTAAACCTAATACTTCTGCGAAAAACTCTGAGGACTTGTGTTTATCTTTACACCAAACGATGGTGTGGTTTAACTGAACACTCATTTTATACCGCCCCTAATTCATGAAATATTATTATAAGTAATATGGTGACCCGTTGTTAGAAATCAACTACAGACTTCAATATGATCACTTCGTTAAAAACCAAATGGCATAATAACTAACTGACAACCTATATCAAATTAATCCAGGCAACTCACAAAGTAATAATCGGAATATCTTATGATTGAACACAATATGTTATACCTTTACAACTTATTATCATAGGCAGATTAAGATTATTTCGTTACAATACTTACAAGTTATCTCTAAGACCAATCGCTATGAAAGATGAATCATTAAGTTATGCAAAAGCTGGTGTGAATATTGATGCTGGTGAAGAACTTGTTAAACGCATTTCACCCTTTGCCAAGGCAACTCGTCGACCAGAAGTTGTATCTGGCTTAGGCGGCTTTGGCGCATTATTTGAATTACCAACCGAAAAATATAAAAAGCCTGTTTTAGTCTCTGGCACAGATGGAGTTGGTACAAAATTAAAACTAGCAATTGAGCTTAATAAGCACGATACCATTGGTATTGACCTTGTCGCCATGTGCGCGAATGACCTAATCGTAACAGGTGCTGAGCCACTATTTTTCCTAGACTATTATGCAACAGGTAAGCTTGAAGTTGATACCGGTGAAAGCATTATCAAAGGCATTGCTGAAGGTTGTAAACAATCTGGCTGTTCCTTAGTTGGTGGTGAAACAGCTGAAATGCCTGGAATGTATCAGGATAAAGATTATGACCTTGCTGGTTTTTGTGTTGGTATTGTCGAAAAAGATGACATCATTACAGGTGATTCTGTTAAGTCGGGTGACTTATTGATTGCAATTGGTTCATCAGGCGTTCATTCAA
The DNA here is from genome assembly GCA_028355575.1 of Francisellaceae bacterium. Classification (GTDB taxonomy): domain Bacteria; phylum Pseudomonadota; class Gammaproteobacteria; order Francisellales; family Francisellaceae; genus CAJXRW01. Next base: position 18,853 of record JAOMSY010000024.1, read on the forward strand.
ATGGCTTTTCACTTGTTCGCAAAGTGCTAGATTATAAAAATGTTAAATTAACAGACAAATATCTTGATGAGTCAGACAATACAATAGGCGAAGACTTACTCGTTCCCACCAAGTTATATGTTAAAAGTATTCTTGAATTGATCAAGTCAGTCGAAGTAAAAGCTATATCTCACATAACAGGTGGTGGTATTAGCGAAAACTTACCGCGTGTTCTGCCAAACTATACCAAAGCGTGCATCGACCTAGCCAGCTGGAAACCTTCAGAATTATTTCAATGGATTCAAACCAGTGGCAATATTCAAAAACTAGAAATGTTACGTACTTTCAATTATGGTGTTGGTATGGTTCTTGCTATCAACGCCAAAGATGAAAACAGAGCGATATCACTTCTTAACGAACTTGGTGAAAAAGCCTGGAGAATTGGTGTAATTGAAAAAACAACTGCAGAAAAGCCTTACGTAGAATATCAAAATGCCTAAAAAAATCGTTGTTCTCTGCTCAGGCAGCGGCACAAATCTTCAAGCTATTATTGATGCCATTCAAGCAGAAAAGATTAATGCTGTTATAAGCGCTGTTATAACAAATAAACCATGTTATGCACTAGACCGAGCAGAAAAAAATAACATCCCCAAGCATCTAGTACCCTCAAAAGCTTATCCAAGCAGAGAGTTGTTTGATAAAGAGTTGATTGAGCATATCGACCAGTACCAACCTGATTTTATTATTCTTGCTGGCTTCATGCGCATTTTAACATCGGGGTTTGTACAACATTATCATGACAAACTCATTAATATCCATCCTGCTTTATTACCTAAATATAAAGGTTTACATACTCACAAACGAGCTTTAGAGGCTGGTGACAAAGAACACGGATCAAGCGTTCACAATGTAACTGAAGGTGTGGATGATGGCGCCGTGATTGCCCAAAGTAAAATTAAGCTCCATTCAAATGACTCGATCCCTTGCATTGAACAGCGTATTAAAAAAATTGAGCACACGCTCTATCCTGAGGCTATTTCTTTACTATGCTCAGGAAAAATTACCATAAATAAAAATACAATTTATTATCTTGGCGAAAAACTCGCTGCTCCTCTTCTTATATAGCTTTTAAATAAGCTAATATATATCAATTATAAATGATCAAATTTGTAAGCATGGATTGGTTGCAAACATTTCATTTTCTTCGTCCTTGGTGGTTCTTAGCACTTATACCACTGATCATAGTTGGGATTTGTTTACTTTTTAGAAAAGCCAAGCAAGCACTATGGGAAGAACATTGTGACCCAGAGTTGCTTCCGTTTTTAATTTCAGAAGGAACTGGCGGAAAAAGATTATTTAAATGGTCAAGCCTGATGCTATTACTTGGCTGGATCATTGCAACAATTATTTTAGCTGGTCCAGTTTGGAAAAAAGTTGAAGTTCCGGTATATAACAATCCACTAGCGCGCGTATTTGTTTTAGACATGTCACCTTCCATGTTTACTACGGATATCAAGCCATCTCGTGAAGCACGTGCTAAAATGAAAATTATTGACTTGTTGAAAGACAGTCAAGACACTCAAAATGCTTTAATTGTTTTCGCTCACAAGGCTTATGTTGTATCACCGTTAACTAATGATAACCGCACAATTATTTCAATGATGAAAGCATTATCACCAAAAATTATGCCGACAACTGGCGATAACCCTAAAGCAGGTTTAGTTGAAGCCTATGAATTAATTAAACAGGCTAATGAATCTAAAAATGCTCAAATTATATTGGTATCCGACAGCGCAAGCAATGAGACTGTCGACTATGCCAAGGAACTAAAAGAAAAAGGCATTATAACCTCAGTCCTTGCCGTTGGACCGACTAACCATAGCACCTCAAATAAGAATTATTCACCTGAAATGCTACAAGAAGTTGCTAATGCAGGTAATGGTGTTTTTACCTATTTAACTGCAAACCAGTCAGATGTTGAAGCATTACTCAATGCCAAAAATAATGCAATACAACTCGATAAACTTAAGAAAGCAGATGCAAATTCACAAACTTGGGAAGATAACGGCTATCTATATATCATCATATTATTAATTGCTGGAATATGGTGCTTTAGGAAAGGTTCTTATGGTTTATTTGCTGCTGCCATTATTCCCATAGGTCTTATTGGTACACCACAAATGGCAAAAGCTGACACCTGGGAAAATTTGTGGTCCACACCTTACCAACAAGGTCAAAGCCTCCTAGGACAGAAAAAACCATTAGAAGCGGCAGAGAAATTTGAAAATCCAAATTGGAAAGGATCTGCATTATACGAGGGGAAAGAATATAAACAAGCAGCAGAAAATTTCGAAAAAATTGACACCTCTAATTCTCTATACAATAAAGCCAATGCTGAAGCACAATTAGGTAATTTTAAAGAAGCCATTTCTAGTTATGATAAAGCACTAGAAAAAGATCCTGGTAATACAGACGCTAAATATAACAAAGAGCTTATTGAGAAGTTTTTAGACGATCAAAAGAACCAACAGGACAAACAGGACCAACAGGACCAACAGGACCAACAGGACCAACAGGACCAACAGGACCAACAGGACCAACAGGACA
>JAOMSY010000025.1 GCA_028355575.1 Francisellaceae bacterium
GAAGCTGGTCGTCCTGGTGTTGTAACAATCGCAACAAATATGGCAGGACGTGGTACGGATATTATTTTAGGTGGAAGTTGGCAGTCTGAAATAGCAGCAATTGAAGAGCCTACTCAAGAGCAAATTGAAGAGATTAGGTCTGATTGGCGGGAACGTAATAAAATGGTTTTAGAAGCTGGCGGCCTATGTATACTTGGTTCTGAGCGACATGATTCAAGACGTATTGATAACCAGTTAAGAGGGCGTGCAGGTCGACAGGGTGATCCAGGTGAGAGTCGTTTTTACTTATCTCTTGAAGACAGTCTTGTGCGTATTTTTGCGCCAGAGCGTATGACAAATATGTTGAAGCGATTAGGTATGGGCAATGGTGAAGCAATTGAAAGTAATATGGTGTCACGTGCTATTGCAAAAGCGCAAAGCAAGGTTGAAGCGCACCATTTTGATGCGCGTAAAAACTTATTAGAATATGATAATGTCGCCAGTGAGCAGCGCTTAGTAATCTATGAGCAACGTGAAAATTTATTAAAAGCAGAGGATGTTTTAGCTGTATTAGAGCAGATGCGCTCTGATGTGGCTGATCAGGTTTTTCATAGCTATGTACCAGTTCAAAGCATTGAAGAGCAGTGGGATGTGGATGGTCTTGAGCAAGCATTAAAGAATGACTTTGCAATCGAGCTACCAGTTAGAAAAATGCTTGATGAAGATGAAAATCTTCATGAGGAGTCTTTGAAAGAGAAAGTAACACAATCCATTATAATGGAATATCAAGATAAGACAAAAGACGCAGATCCTCAGGCAATTAAACAATTTGAGCGTGTTGTATTTCTTCAGTCTCTAGATAGTCATTGGAGAGAGCACCTAAATAATATGGATCACCTAAGAAGTAGTATTCATTTTAGAGGGATGGCTCAAAAAGATCCTAAGCAGGAATATAAGAAAGAAGCCTTTGCCATGTTCTCTGCAATGTTAGATGACTTAAAATATGAAGTGGTATCTTCATTAGCGAAAGTTAGACTACAATCTCAAGAAGAGGCGCAAGCTGCTGAAGACCAATGGAGAAATTCAGTTAGCGGTGTTCAATATGATCACGAAGACGCATCAGCTTCTGATAATGGTTCAGGTGATGAACAACCTCAAGCAAACCAGCAAGCACAAGAAGAAAACCATCAGCCATTTGTCCGAGAAGGTGTAAAGGTCAGGCGTAATGATCCTTGTCCATGCGGGTCTGGAAAAAAATATAAACACTGTCACGGAGCAGCAGTTTAATTTATACCAAAGCTTAATGAAGAAAATAAATGATACTCGAAATCTATAAATTCACGAGTCAGAAAATGTCTAAATTAATATGAATTAGGCTCGTATTGTTAAATATCACAATATGTGAGAATTCTTCTAGTGAACGGTTTGATTGTGATATTCAGGTGCTTTCATTTCTTCAAGCTCGAAAGCTTTTTCAATTGTGCTGATAGCTGTCTCTATTTCTATTAATATAATAGCAAGTCCAGGATAGGTGTTTACTTTGTTTTGGATGTGTTCTAGTACAGATTGCAAAGAGGTGTAACTATCTTTTTCGTAATCTGACATTGCATCAATTAATAATTGAATTTTTGAGATTAATTCGTCAATCCATAATGCTCGTAATAATGGAATAGGTGTGTTATTTATGCTCTTTATGCATAGTTCGGTGTATTGAACTTTCTTGTTTCCTTGGGAATTATTTTTACAAACGACACTGATATTTGACTGAAATCCAAATTTTTGAGATAGTGAGTTTGCCTGCTTTGATGCAAGCTTGATTTTGCTTTTTATACCTTCAGAAAGACTATCATCAAAACTCATAATATCACTTTTAAAATTAGAATAGAGTTATTCTAACATACATATTTTAAATGTTTAGAGGGTTCTTTGGAATTATGCTGCGAGTTGTGCGGCTATTGGAGCATATTTATATTTATTTTCATTCTCTCCATTGAGGTATAGATTCAATTTAGTTAATTGGATCTTACAGGCTATCTTGGCTTTGATTTCTTCGCGGCTTTCAATATGCCTGCAGTATAAATAAGCAATTAAACTTTGATTTATTTTTGATCTGAAGCTTCTGCGATCTTTAACGTTTAGACAGTATTTTACGATATCGAATTCATTAGTTATTTTGGATCTTACTTTTTTTGAGTCTTTAACATACTTGCAATAACGATATGCATTTTGACTGACGGTAAATTTCGGGTGCGATCTACAGTATTCTTCAAATTTCATTTTTTGGTAACCCTATTATTGAACAGTTAAATTGTATCAAAGGATTGTTACAGAAATGTTACAAGCTAACATAGTGTAAAGACTAAATGGGGATTTGTTCGAGTGTTAACTTGACGCCAAAATGCTTATTAACTTCAGATTTAATCAGTTCTATAAGGCTGAGTATGTCTTTAGCCTTGGCATTATTGGAGTTTATTATAATACCGCCATGTTGGTTTGATATCATCGCGCCTCCAATCTCATGTCCTTTAAGGCCTATTTTTTCAACCATTTCACCTACAGATATATGGTAATCAGGCCGCTTAAAAACACTCCCTGCGCTATCTTGCTTGGGTAAGTTGTTATTGCGTAGACCATAGATGTAATCCATCTTGTTTTTAATGGTTTGATGCTTGCTTGTTATAAGATTAAACTTTGCTGATAATATAATTTCACCAGTTTGCTGAAACATTGAATGCCGATATGAGTATTGTATTTTAGATATCGGGTACGTTTTTATTTGATTTGTTTCTCGGTTTAGTGTGGTGACTTCGCTAACGTAATCATAAATTGACTCCCCGTAAGCGCCTGCATTCATCCATAGCGCACCTCCAACAGTGGCTGGAATATCATAAAATACTTCTAGATTTGATAAATTATGTTCAAGTGCTGCAATGCTTAACTGTTTGAGCGTTACACCCGCTTGCGCTTCTATTTGATTGTCTAAAATTGAGAAACTTGTAAATTTCTCGCGTAAGATAACAAATGCGAGTCTTTTATATATTTCTTGAGTAAAGATGATATTGCTTCCATTGCCTAGAATAAAAATTTCATCATGTGTTTGCAGTATTTTTCTAATATCATCAATAGTTGTTGGGTAATATACATGCTCAGCATGTGAGGCCAGTTTGTAAGTATTGTGTGCTAATAAATTGTAAGCTGTTGTTTTTTCATTCATACAGGATTAACAGTTTTGCTTAAAATTGAACTTGAATTAATTCTGCTGTCTAATGATGAGATGTTCATGAACTGTAATAGATTGGGCATTAAATTATCGTAACCTCGGCATATTTGACTTGCGTTTCCTATTGTGCTTTGTGCTTGTATTAGTGAAGCTGCCATTAAGCAAGCCATTCCGCCTCTAAGATCTGTGCTTTCTGCAACAGCTGCATGTAGCTTTGAGTTAGGCTTAATATTAATAACGTTTCCATTATGTGAAATCAAGGCATTAAATTTTTGTAATTGAGCAATATATTTAACCCGTTCAGGAATGACTCTTTCAATAATCGTGCTTGGTGATTTGGCGGTTAAGGCTAGGCTTGCAAATATTGGTTGCAAGTCTGTTGGAAAATAAGGGTATGGGTCGGTAATAATGTTAAACCCTTGTATGCTGTCCACGCAATCGCCATGAACCGTAATGGTATTCTTATGGTTGTCATAGCTATATTTTATATCAAGCTGGTTGAGTATGCTTAATGGGGCATTAATCAAGTCGATATTGCATACACCGTGGAGTGTGATTTTTATTCTATGCATGATCGCAAGACAGATGTAAGTCATTACCTGGACTCTGTCATAAATAATATCGTGTTCTTTAGCTTGGAGTAGATCAACGCCTTTAATATAAATTTCACAATTAGCGAGATCGTATGATATTTTTGCCCCGCATTTATTTAGAAAAGTGATCACATTAATGATTTCAGGCTCTATCGCACAATTCTGAAGATGTGTGCAGCTTGTTCCAATGACTGAATAAAATATTAAGTTAGTCGTTGCGCCAACGGATGGAAAGGGAAGGCGGAATGAAGCATTAATATCTTTAGTATGTTCTAGTGCTATTGTATTGTTTTCAACAGAGATTTTTGCATTGAGTGCTTTCAAGCCGTTTAAATGAATATCAAAATTACGAGTTTCACCAAATGAACATCCACCTGGGTAGCCAATTTTGAGACTATGCGCTGATTTTGCCAAGCTACCTAATAAATAAATAGAACAGCGGGTATGGGTCGTTAATGAATTATTAATATTTATGTGATGAGATTTATTAGCATTGCAAATAGTGATTTTGTTTTTATCTTCACTAATTTTAAAGCCTATACTTCGTAGAATTTTTTTTGAGCCTTTATAATCAAAAATATCTACTGGCGCGTTATTAAATGTTGTTTTTCCAGTCATTAAAGGGGATGAAAAAAGCAATGGCAATAGTGCGTTTTTTGCACCATTAACATGGATATTAGCAGTTGATTGGTTACTATTTAGTTTGCTAATATTAATGTTCATGTTTTATTTCAAATATTAAATTTCATTATCATATTATAGACAGCCCCAATAATAGGCGCTACTCAAATCAGTATTAGGCTAAAATAATGCATAATACAGAATTTAATAATTATTAATATATACTTTATTGTCATACGTTTTATTTTAATTTATTGGTATGGCAAAAAAGAATCTTTATCTTATTGGTTGGTTCATGTGGCTCCTAGCTGCAGTGTTTTATAGTTTGGACTACTTTCAACATACTGCCCCAAGTGTACTGCTAAAGCCTATATCACATGGCTTGTCTCTAAGTGTTGTGCATGTTGGTGATATCATGAGTATCTATTTTCCAATTTATGCAGTTTCACAGTTACCTGCAGGTTATATGCTTGATAAATTTGGTACTCGCATTGTGCTTTCAATTGCTTGTCTTATTGTGAGTACTGGTTTGATCTTTATGGCCATGAGTGTTGGTGACATCGAATTAATTGTAGGTAGAGTGCTTATTGCAATAGGATCTGCTTTTGCATTTTTGGGGGCGCTAAAAGTTGCTGCTGATTGGCTCTCAAGCAAGGTCTTTCCTATAGCTGTTGGCCTTACAAATAGTATGGGTGTTTTGGGTGGAATGTTTGGACAAGTTATATTTAATGTCATGATTCTTCAGCTCGATTGGCGAGCTGCGCTCTGGTATATTGCTATATTTGGTATCATATTGTCAGTTGTTCTAGCTGTTTTTCTTAGGAATAATGCGTCTGTTGTAGTGGCAACATCGCAAAGCAAAGTAGTTCTTTCTGACCTAAAGCTTCTAAAATCTAAACAGTTATGGTTTCTTGCGCTGTATGCCGGCATCATGGTCGGCACAGTTGTGAATGCATTTTCTGAATTGTATGATGTTGTGTTCTTGGAATATGCATATGATATTAAATCTGAAGATGCAGCTACAATAAGCACGATGGTATTTGTCGGGATTGCAGTAGGTGGACCATTACATAGCTCTATCGCTAAATTATTCCGTTCCAAAAAACTTTGGATGGTTGTTGCTAATATTGCTACTATTGTCATTTTTGGATTGATCGCGATTTGCCACCGATTTATCCCAATTGATGCATTATATGTGTTGTATTTTTTGCTTGGTTTTTTCGTATCGAGTATGCTATTAGCTTTTGCGATTGGCAAAGAGATATTTCCAGAAAATGTTCACGGAATGACAATGGCGGTCATAAATATGGTGATTGGTGTATCGGGCGCAGTCTTTCAGCCTCTGCTTGGTGTGTTATTTAATTATCTAAATGGTGGTCTTGAAGAAATAGAAAATCCAAATACATTTTCTTTGGGCTTTTTAATCCTGTTTATCCCTTTAGTATTAAGTTTAGTCTTTTGTTTATTGATAAAAAGAAAACCTGATTAACTGCCTGATGAAGCGATAGGTGCTTTAGGTAAGGGTATTGAAGGTGAAATTGTATTGTTTGTATTTTTAGCCTTTTTTGTGGCTGGTTTTGGTAGGTTTTGTTTATTCAACCATTGATAGACTTCTTCTGATAATTTATCTGTTGCCTTATTTGCAGCAGTAACAAATCCTTCAGGAGAAACTTTTGAAGGTTCGGTAATATCAAAATTGTGTTTGCTAACCAATTTCCCTGTAATTATGTCTGTTAATTGTGCTGATACATTTAGCGCTACCTGAGGTTCTTTTGTATAAAGGTTTAACACAATCGAGTTTAATGTGAGATTGAGTCGGTATTGAGCATAGGTGATAACAATTGCATCTGCAGTTGCTTTAAATGGTCCTTTGCTTGATAAGGTAAATAACACACTGTTGTTGATCATAAAAGCAGGAGAAGTTGCCCACTCGCTGAAAGAATAAGCGCTTATCTCATAATCTTTCTCGGAATAGTACATTGACACAGAGTTATACGGTGAAGTAGAGATCATGGGCGCTAAAATTAAAGCATAATCAAATTTCGGTGTAAATGTAGCATTTGTATCGAGGGATCTGTTTGGTTTTATCTCATAAGACTTGATGACTGTAGGTTTTACAGGGTCAAGAATACAGCCGCTAAGAAGGCAAGTTGATAGCAAGATTGGTGTTAATTTTTTAAGCATTCTCATTCTCCTGGACCTGGCTGAGGTGGAAGTTGGCCAGTTACTAACATAGATGGGTTTCTATTTAAAGCGTCTAACAATTGATTTAGTTGAATCGCAGATTCATTAATATCCCTGATGCTAGTTGCAAGCTCAGGAATAACAACTTGGTTAAGTCCCTGTAGTGTCTGGAATTGGACGCTCTTGGCAATTTCTGCCACTTGTTCACCAACAATGGCAACCGATTTTGCGGTTTGATTAATATTTGTGATCATGTCGTTAAACTGGTTACTAGAATCAGAAATATTAGCCAAAATTTTATTTAAATTATCAAAGCTCTGCTGGATATTTTTATCGTTATTGGCAATGGTTTTGGTAATATCGTCTACGTTGGTAATAATGTCGTTAACCTTTAGCGAGTTTTCATTATTCACCATTTTTGCAACGCTATTTGAGATATCACCAACGTCATTTGATACTTTTTCTATTTGTTGGGTAATATTGCTTAAAATCGAAGGCTTGGTAACAATCTCAGTGTATGGTGGGCTACTTGTTGGCGTTAAAAGCTGGATTGGAGGCTTTCTATATTTTGTTTGAAGTCCAATATATGAAAGACCAGTAATGCCTTGTGCCATTAGTGTTGCATATGTGGATGTTGTAATAGGTGTGCCATCCTGGATCGCTAATTCAACGTCAACATTGCTCGGATTCTTTTTGTTAATATTAATAGCGGATACTTTACCAACAGATACACCGTTAAATTTAACATCCGAATTGAGCTGTAAGCCATCTACGGGTTCATTGAAGACAGCTAAATAAGTATTATACTTCGTGTCATCCAGACCAAATGCTAGCCAGATGCCAATAATAATCATGGCCGCCAGTGAAAATATTACGAAGGCGCCAATAATGACATATTGTTTATTGTTATTCATTGATATTTTGCTCCGTAGATTGAGACTTGAAATAGTATTGAGCTGCTTTACCTCTAGGACCATTGAAGAACCCATACAAGCCTGGATATTCCTCTATTTCTGCAGCATTTCTGACCGTGTCATGCACTAAAACGCGTTTCTGACCTAGGTAGATTATTTCATCAGCGATACTCCAGATGGAGTCAAGGTCATGGGTGATCATAATTATGGTAATGTTCAGGAATTCTTTTAAGCCTTTAATTAACTTGTCTAATTCATGAGCACCCTCTGGGTCGAGACCTGCTGAAGGTTCATCTAGAAAGATAATTTCTGGGTCTAGCGCAATTGTGCGTGCTAAAGCTGTCCGCTTTAACATGCCACCGCTCAGTTCGGCAGGGTATTTATTGTGGGCTTCTTCAGAAAGACCGGCCATACTTAGTTTTAATCTGGCAATTTCAGCAATGGTGTTCTTAGAGTAGTCAGTGTACTCAAGTAAAGGAAACATGACATTTTCTAAGCAGGTTAGTCCAGAAAAAAGTGCACCATGTTGAAACATCATACCCATTTTACTGGTAAATTGCTTTGCATTTTTACAAGGCCCGTGAGGGTCACAAATCTTATTACCTTTTAAGTAAATTTCACCTTCCGCAATTTCTTGTAATAATAGTATCTCTCTAACTAAAGTTGTTTTGCCGCAGCCACTATCGCCAATAATCGTAATAATGCGGTTACTTTGAATTTCAAGATTAAGGTCTTTATGGATCCAATCCTTTCCAAATTGAGTTCCTAGACCTTTGACTTCAATGAGAGGGGTGTTTGACTCAGACATCGCTATATTCCCAATGAGCTAAATAGAATTGAAAACATAGCATCAGCTACGATAATAAAGAAGATACCATAAACCACACTTTTAGTCGTTTCTTCACCTATACTTGCTGCATTTCCTTTAACCATTAGGCCGCGATAACAACCAACGGTTGAAATAATGATGGCAAAGAAGGGTGTCTTAACAAGTCCGATAATATAATTGTTAGGAGAGACAGAGCGCCCAACCTCTTGAAGAAACTCTACGTAGGTGATACCAAGGAAAGTATTAGACATTACCATTCCACCAAACATGCTAGCAATATCAGTCAAAACTACAAGCAGGGGTAGCGCAATGCATAAGCCTATAATACGAGGCATAACCAAGCGACTGATAGGTGATATGCCGAATGTTTGTAAAGCATCAACTTCTTCCTGGGCTTTCATTGTACCGATTTGAGCAGCAAATGCTGACCCCGATCGACCTGCGACAATGATTGCGGTGATAAGTGGTGCAAATTCTCTGAGAAGTGATATGCCAAGCAAGTCTACAACAAAAATACTTGCACCATATTGTTGTAGTTGTTGCCCCATTTGGTAGGCTAGTACTACGCCAATTAAGAAGCATAATAGGCAGCTGATACCAACTGCTTGCATTCCGGCGCTTCCAATAATCTCTATAATAGAGCCAACGTTTGAAAAGGAGGGTCGTTTTAATTTTTGACAGACATCTACCGCAATTAATCCGATAAAGTTGATCAAGTTTAAAAAGTCTTTCATGTATTGGGTTGTATGCTGGCCCACTTGATATGCACGTGAAAAAGAACGATGTTCTTTTTTGACTTTCTTAACTTCAAAAGTATTTTTGTCTTTAATTATATCGATGACTTTCTGATGATGGTCTTTAAATTTAACTTGGATATCGATATTTTCAGGTAGCTCAGAGTGGATAAGTCTATCAATAAAAAAAGCACCTGTGGTATCTAAATAGGTTATTGCTTCACCGTCGATAACAACGCTTTCTTTTATGTCAGGCAGGTTGTTGAAAATCGATTCACATATTGTTTGCCAGCACCATTTTCCTGAAAGAATAATAGTACCATCCTTATATGCTAGGCTAGCTATATCTTTATCGATATTTTTGCAGGAAGCATCCTTGTGCATAAAGGTACATGCTGGTTTGATATAATATTAAAAGTAGTGAATAAATCTATTTATAGCAAGTAGTTGAGGTATTTAGTTAACATAGGTATCTCTGTTTTATAGATATTGTTTAAAGCCATCATCAGAGAGGACTGCAGTGAAGGAGTTATATGTATAGCTCGCGATCCCATTAACTGAGAACGGGTCTTTTGAGATAAGTTCTTTAATTATGTTTAGATCACCTCTAGCAATAATGATGCCGCCAGTACGAGGTGTTTTCGGGCCTGATGCGATGAAAAGCCCCCTCTCATATCCCTTTGTTAAGAATTCGCGGTGATCACCTAGGTGTTTATCTACTATCTCTAAAGGTTGTTGGTAGGTTAGTGTAATAACATGAATCATATTTCTATCCTCAATTTATATATGTGGTATGTAGACGCAAATAAAAAATCATCTAAGCTATAGTTATACTTTATTTTTAATTGTTAATACTAGCCTTGTATTGCAATTAACTTTTAAATATTAGACGGAATACCCATGAAAGTTTTAGGACAAAATATAAAGAAAGAGCAGCTGCTTGTTGAATCGAGAAAGTTGGTTTCTATTTCAAGAATGCGACGACGTATCCTTTTCTGGGGTGGTGGTATTTTAGTGGGTCTGGTATGTGTGTTGTTTGCTTTTCTTTGTGACAATATGAATACAGAGTTTGACAGGCTTGTACAGCAGTACCCATACATGCCATTCGCTGTTACTCCTATTGGCTTTATGTTGATCGTATATATTATGCGAACAATGTTTAAAGGTTCTGAGGGGAGTGGTATTCCTCAGGTTATGGCTGCGCTTCAGATTAAAAACTACCGCAAGAGGAGTGGTTTAGTTTCAATGAGAATTGCGTTGGGTAAATTCATACTTACCTTTATGGGTTTTATGTGTGGCGCTTCAATTGGTCGTGAGGGGCCAACTATTCAGCTTAGCGCATCCATTATGCATCAGCTTGGTAGGATTGGTAAGTTTCATCGCGATGATGTGGAACGGGGTTTATTGCTTGCTGGAGGGGCAGCAGGTATTGCTGCTGCTTTTAATGCACCATTAGCAGGTATTGTCTTTGCTATAGAAGAGCTTGCAGGGTCATATGAAAAAGGAGTGAGTGGTACAATTATAACGACTGTTGTTTTAAGCGGATTTGTTGCCATGGAGTTGCTTGGTAGCTATACATATTTTGGTGCGAGTCATGCAACTTTGGATATTTTAGGGGATGGCTGGATAATAATTGGCGTGACTACTTTATGTGGTGGTTTTTTTAGGTGGTGCTTTTAGCGCTCTTTTGCTGTCTATTTCGAAACATATGGTTGATGTTGTTCGCAAACACCCATTGTGGGTGGCGGGCCTTTTGGGTTTGATTGTAGCAGCTATTGGCTTTTTCACTCACGGCCAGACATATGGTAGTGGTTATGAGGCTGCTAAAATTTTACTGAGTGGTTCCACTGAAGAAATTGCCCCTTTTTATGGCTTTTTTAAAATGATCTCAACGCTGTTAAGCTATTTGAGTGGAATTCCGGGTGGAATATTTGCGCCATCACTATCAGCAGGGGCTGGCTTGGGCGCAACTATTGCGCAATTCTTTTCTCCAGAATACCTGTCTGCGATAATACTGCTGACAACTGTGGCATATTTTTCGGGTGTTGTTCAAAGCCCCATCACTTGTTTTATTATTGTGTCAGAAATGACTGACACTGCTACGACAAGCATGTTGTTGCCAATAATGTTGACATCGCTTATGGCAACAGGTGTTTCACGGGTTATATGCCGTGAGTCAATATACCACGTGTTATCTTCACGATTTATACAGATGTTGCAAGCAAGACCTTCATACTAGGTCAATTTGGTTGATTAACTAGACAAACCTTGGTCTACAGTTTAAAATTCGCTGCAGCATTAAAATATATATTTGATCTTTAAAGAGGAAAACTATGCAAGTAACTGTTGAAAAAAAAGAAGGAATTAACTGCGATTTAGCCATTAAGGTGCCAGCAGAAAATATAGATAAAGAAGTGCAAAAACGCTTGCAGAAGATTTCAAGAACTGCAAAGATCGATGGCTTCAGGCCTGGTAAAGTTCCGCTTTCATTTCTAAAAAAACGTCATGGTCAGCAAGTTCGATCTGAAGTGTTGGGTGATGAAATACCAAAAAGTTATATGAAAGCGATTGAAGATGAAAAACTCAAAGCTGCTGGTGTTGATATTGAAGTTAAAACAGATGAGCCAGGTAAAGATTTTGAGTTTATTGCTCATGTTGAGCTTTTCCCTGAGATAGAAATTAAAGGTTTTGAAGAGATTGAAATTGAGAAGCCAGTTTCTAAAATTGGGCAGGAAGAAGTTGATAAAATGATAGAAAATTTGCGTAAGCAAATGGCAACTTGGAAGAAGATTGAAGATAGAGGGATTCAAAAAGAAGACCGAGTAAAATTAGATTTTGAAGGTTCAATTGATGGTGAGTCTTTTGAGGGTGGTTCGGCTAAAGACCATACCTTGGTTGTGGGTTCAGGACAGATGATCCCAGGTTTTGAAGATGAAATGATAGGTCTTAACTCAGGCGAAGAGAAAACAATTGAAGTAACTTTCCCTAAAGATTATCAAAAGAAAGATTTGGCTGAAAAGAAAGCTGAGTTTAAGTTGAATATTAAAGAAATAGAAGAGCCGGAGCTACCTGAACTAGATGAAGAGTTAGTTAAGAAGTTTGGTGTTGAAGGTGATTTGGATAATTTTATTACTGAGATAACAGCTAATATGGAGCGTGAGCTTAAAGCTGCAATTAATAAAAAATTAAAAGAACAAGTCATTGATGGGCTAAAAAAACAAAATGAAATTGATGTTCCGAAAAGTCTTGTGAAACAAGAGATCCAGCGTTCTAAGCAGAACTTTGTTCAAAGGATGGGTGATCAAGCGAAAGGGTTTGATGTATCGCAACTGCCTGATGACTTATTTGAAAAAGCAGCGAAAGATAGAGTTGCTGTTGGCTTGATTGTAAATAGCGTGATTGAGGCTCAAAAATTTGAAGCTTCTCAAGAAAAAATTGACGCTAAAATCGAAGAGTATGCTTCTGTCTATGAAGATGCAAGTGAGGTAAGAACTCACTTTAAAAAGAATCCACAGGAATTAGAAAATCTTAAATCATCTATCATAGAAGAAGAGATGGTAGAGTGGGTTCTTGGTCAAGCTAAAGTGACTGAAAAGGATACTGACTTCTTCGATTTGATAAAATCAGCAGTAAACCAACCTGGTATGCCTTTCTAAATTAGTCTAACTTAATAGAGTTGTTATTTAATACAATCTTGGAGTTTAAATGATTAGTAATACATTAGTACCTATGGTGGTGGAACAAACTGCACGTGGTGAGCGTTCATATGATATATATTCTCGGTTATTAAAAGATAGAATTGTATTTCTTGTTGGAGAGGTTAATGACCATTCTGCAAATCTTGTAATTGCACAGTTGCTTTTTCTGGAATCTGAAAACCCAGATAAAGACATACATTTTTATATTAATTCACCCGGTGGTGCCGTAACTGCGGGAATGGCAATATACGATACTATGAAGTTTATTAAGCCTGATGTTAGCACATTGTGTATTGGTCAAGCCGCAAGCATGGGTGCTGTTTTACTTGCTTCTGGTGCTCAAGGTAAGCGTTATTGTTTGCCCCACTCACAAGTTATGATTCACCAGCCTTTAGGCGGTTTTCAGGGTCAGGCATCTGACATTGAAATACATGCGAAACATATATTTAAAATAAAAGAACGTCTTAATCAGGTGTTAGCTGAGCAGACAGGGCAAAAGTTCTCAAAAGTAGTTAAAGATACTGATCGGGATAACTTTATGAGCGCAGCTGAAGCCAAAGAATATGGCTTAGTTGATGCAGTACATGATAAGCGTGTTAATATTGGGAAAGAATAATTTTTACAACTTGTGTTTGAAATATTTTTTTTTGTACCCATCTAAAATATACTGCTATAAGAATAATCTACTTATTTAATGGATAGTTATGTCTAGAAAAAAACCAGAATCAACATCAGGTAGTAGTGGTAAGACCCTCTATTGCTCTTTTTGTGGAAAAAGTCAGCATGAGGTTAAAAAGTTAATTGCGGGTCCTTCTGTATATATTTGTGATGAATGCGTTAGTCTATGCGATGAAATAATTCTTGAAAACAAATCTGATGGTACAGCAATTGCTGATGAAGCTAAGCCTATCCCAAAACCGGCTGGTATTAAGTCACACCTTGACTCATATGTAATTGGGCAGGAACGTGCAAAAAAAGTCTTGTCAGTGGCGGTATATAATCATTATAAGCGAGTTGAAAGCTTGAATGATAAAAAGTCTGATAGCGATGTCGTCTTAAGTAAAAGCAATATTCTGCTTATTGGTCCGACAGGAAGTGGTAAAACTCTTTTGGCGCAGACTTTAGCAAAAATGATTGATGTTCCTTTTGCTATTGCAGATGCAACAACGCTTACTGAAGCAGGTTATGTAGGTGAGGATGTCGAAAATGTCATCCAAAAATTGCTACAAAATGCTGATTCAAACATTGAAAGAGCGGAAAAAGGAATCATCTATATAGATGAAATAGATAAAATAGCCAGAAAGTCAGAAAATCAATCTATTACCAGAGATGTTTCGGGTGAAGGTGTTCAGCAAGCCTTGTTAAAGTTGATTGAGGGCACTGTTTCGGCTGTTCCGCCTAAAGGTGGAAGAAAGCATCCACAACAAGAGCTGGAACAGGTAGATACTTCTAATATTCTATTTATTTGTGGCGGCGCTTTTTCTGGTCTAGAAAATATAGTCAGATCACGTACTGAAAAGGCTGGTGTTGGTTTTGGTGCAGAAGTTGCTAGTAAAAATGATTCTAAGTCTATCAATGAGTTAATCAAACAGGTTGAACCAGAAGATTTGGTTAAGTTTGGTATTATTCCAGAATTTATTGGTAGATTACCAGTTACAGCTGTGCTTGAAGAGCTTGATGAAGAAGCATTGGTTAGCATATTAACTGAACCAAAAAATTCTTTAATTAAGCAATACACTAAACTTTTTGAGCTAGAAGAAATCGAAATTATTTTTAAAGACAATGCGATTATCGCAGCTGCTAAGAAAGCACTTGATCGTAAGACTGGGGCAAGAGGCTTGCGTTCAATTATGGAAAATGCATTGCTTGATGTTATGTTTGATGTTCCATCGTTAGAAGATGTCTCTAAAATCATTATTGATGATCGAGTCATTAACGGTGAAGCTACGCCATTGTTAGTCTTCCAGGATAATGAAGAAAGAAGATTGTCTACAAGCGCATAATTTAATAAATTTATTTAGGTTTTTACATGTCTGATGAAGCTAACTTAATGCTTTTAAATAAGTTAATACCTGTTTTACCTCTAAGAGATGTTGTTGTATATCCTTCAATGGTTATACCTTTGTTTGTGGGTCGTGAAAAATCTGTTGCTGCTATATCAGAAGCAATGGCATCTGATCAAAAAATCTTGCTTTTATCACAAAACACAACAAAGGAAGAAGAGCCAGATTCAGATGATCTTTATCAAATTGGGACTTACGCATCTATATTGCAAATGATGAAATTACCTGATGGTACCTTAAAGGTACTGGTTGAGGGTGATCAACGCGTTAAAGTTAAAGAATTTCATCAGGATATGTCATATTTGGCTGCAAACATTCAGGTATTGGATGATAAGCCATTCTCAAAAGATAACGAACCTTTGATTAGGTTATTGCAATCTCAGTTTGAGCAGTATGTTAAATTAAACAAAAAGATACCGCCTGAGACGGTTGTTTCAGTGACATCTGACTCAGATTTAAGTAAAGCTACCGATACTATAGCTGCCCATATGCTTCTTAAAATAGAGGATCGTCAAGCTATTCTTGAATGTTTGGATGTTGAGAAACGAGCAGAGCTTCTGATCGGATATATGGAATCAGAAATAGATATTCTTGAAGTTGAGAAAAGCATCCGTAATCGAGTTAAAACTCAGATGGAAAAAAATCAGCGTGAATATTATTTGAATGAGCAGATGAAGGCAATTCAAAAAGAACTTGGCGGTGATGAGGATGTTGACGAAATTGAACAGTATCAGCAGAAGATTTCTGATGCGAAAATGAGTGATGAAGCGACTAAAAAAGCTGAATCAGAGCTCAAAAAGTTAAAATTAATGCCTTCATCATCATCAGAGTCTAGTGTGTGCCGTAATTATATTGACGCCTTGCTGAATGTGCCTTGGTCAAAGCGAACGCGCACTAAAAAAGATTTAATGCTTGCTGAAGAATATCTGGACGAAGATCATTATGGTTTAGACAAGGTCAAAGAGAGAATATTAGAGTATCTTGCTGTCCAACAGCGTAAGCGTAAGCTTAAAGGGCCTATTCTTTGTTTGGTTGGACCGCCAGGTGTTGGTAAAACATCTCTTGGGCAATCAATCGCTCGATCTACTGGGCGAAAATATATCCGCATGGCGCTTGGTGGAGTAAGAGATGAGGCTGAAATTAGAGGGCACCGCAGGACTTATATAGGATCAATGCCTGGGCAAATCATACAAAAAATGACTAAAGCTGGTGTTAGAAATCCGTTATTTCTGCTTGATGAAGTTGATAAAATGTCTACTGATTTTAGAGGAGATCCAGCTTCAGCTATGCTTGAGGTATTAGACCCTGAACAGAACCATTCTTTCAACGATCATTATCTTGAGGTTGATTATGATTTATCTGATGTAATGTTTGTTGCAACAGCAAATAGCCTTAATATCCCTGGTCCATTGTTAGATAGGATGGAGGTAATTAAGCTTTCTGGTTATACCGAAGATGAAAAACTTAATATTGCTAAAAGATATTTAGTCAAAAAAAATATATTAGCGAACGGATTAAAAGAAAATGAAATTGAAATATCTGATGGCGTGATTGTTGATATTGTTAGATATTACACAAGAGAGGCAGGTGTTAGATCACTTGAAAGAGAGATTGCTAAGATTTGCAGGAAAGTGGTTAAAGAAATTTTATTAGATAAGAAGCTTAAGAAAGTGAAAGTTACTTCCAAAAATATTGACAAATATCTTGGTGTAAGAAAATTTAATTTTGGGGTTGCAGAACAAGAAAATGCAATTGGTCAAGTTACTGGCTTGGCTTGGACAGAAGTTGGTGGTGAGTTGCTTATTATTGAAGCAACTGCAGTACCTGGTAAGGGAAAAATTATTAGAACTGGTAAGCTTGGTGAAGTTATGCAGGAGTCAATTCAGGCGGCTGTAACAGTAGTTCGTTCACGTAGCAAATTGTTAGGTATTAGCGAAAAATTCCATGAGAACATGGATATCCATGTTCATGTGCCTGAAGGTGCAACACCCAAAGATGGTCCAAGTGCTGGTATAGGCATGTGTACTGCTTTGGTTTCAGCATTAAGTCAAAAGCCAGTTAGGTCTGAGGTTGCAATGACAGGAGAGATTACGCTTAGAGGTGATGTTCTTCCAATTGGTGGTTTAAAAGAAAAACTATTAGCTGCTTTAAGGGGTGGAATTAAGACGGTTATTATTCCTGATGAGAATAAGAAAGACCTGATTGAAATGCCTCAAAAAATAACTAAAAGCCTAAAAATCATTCCTGTGAAAAAAATAGATCAAGTTTTGGATATTGCTTTAGAGTCCAATGAATAAAAGGATTTTCTTTAGATAATGCTTGGTTGATTTGTTTTTGTTGTAACCTATATTGACGAGCTTTTTTTAGATTGCTATAAATGAATTACAGATTTAAATAAGTTAATTAAGGAATAAAATGAATAAAACAGAATTGGTGAGTGCAATTGCAAGAGATGCAGATGTTTCTAAACAAACAGCTCAAAGAGTATTGGATTCAACAATTAAATCAATTACTGAAGCTTTAACAAAAGGTGATAGTGTTGGCTTAGTTGGTTTTGGCACTTTTCAGGTTCGTGAAAGAGCAGCACGTCAGGGTCGTAACCCTAAAACTGGTGAAGAAATGACTATCAAAGCTTCAAAAGTACCTGCATTCAAAGCGGGTAAATTGCTTAAAGATTCAGTAAATTAATATCGCATCACATTAGACCTTTAAATAGGTTTATCAATTTTTCTTATACTATTATCATTTGGAGTATCTGCTCATGCTTACTGTTATGCGTGATAAGCTCTCAGGCTGGATTACGTGGACAATTATTGTCAGCATTAGTCTAGTTTTTGTATTGTTTGGAATCAGTAATTATTTTGAAAGCGGCCCACAAGCTTCTCGGACAGTTGCGACTGTGGGTGATTTGAATATCACCCAAAGCGAAGTGTCTAATGTGATGAATAACCTTACAAGTCAATATCCAGATATGGATAATGCTGCGCTAAAGGAAAAAGCAACTCAAGCATTAATAGATGCTAAGCTTAAAGTTGCTTCTGCTGAGCAAATGGGTGTGGATTTGAGTACTGCTCAGGTTGATCAAACTATATATCAAATTCCTGCGTTTCAAGAGAATGGTAAGTTTTCTGAAAACCTATTTCAGTACTTTATTTCCAGAAGAGGTTTGACACTACCAGCGATACGAAATGACATTAAAGACAATGCACTATCTAATCAAGTAGCGTATGGCATTGCAGGCTCAGCATTTGTGTTGCCTGATGAAATGGATGCGTATACTGATACTATGTTGCAAGAAAGAAACATTAAGCAACTTGATTTTCTATCAAAAGATTTTTCTGACAAAGCAGTTGTGACAAATGAAGAAATTAACGCTTATTATAAGTCGCACCAAAATGAGTTTAAGCTGCCTGCAGAGATTAGTATTAATTATATTAAGTTGTCAGTAGATCAATTAGCAAAAAATATTGAACCATCTGAAGAACAGGCCTTATCTTATTATGCTGCAAATAAGTCAGCATTCTTTAAACCTGAGACTAGAAAATATTCACAAATCACATTGCTGAGAAGCGATCAGAAAGGTTCTGATTTAAGTCAAACAGCTGAAGATATTATTAAAAAAGCGAATTCAGGTGAGGACTTTAGAAAGCTTGTTGATAAGTATTCTGATGATGTGCTTGCTAAAAAAGATAACGGTAATATGGGCTGGGTAGAAGAAAGTTCAAATGATGTTGATCAAGAAATAATTTATAAAAAGCTTTTTTCATTAAAAAACGTTGGAGATGTTTCTGATCCAATTAAGACTGAACAAGGCTATGAAATTATTAAGTTAACAGGAATTAAAGAGGCGTCACAGCAAACATTCTCAGATGTGAAAGCGGAAGTAATAAATCGTATAAAAACACAAAAAGCTGAGCGTGAGTTTTCATCCTTAGGGAATGAGATGTCTAATTTGGCTTTTGAAAATCCGCAATCGCTTGATTTCGTTGCTAAAAAATTAAATTTAAAAGTTGAAACGACACCATTTTTCTCTAAAGAAGGTGGTAAAGCTGGTATTGCTAATGATCCTCAGGTTATTAATTCTGCATTTAGTAATAATGTCCTAAAAGATAATAATAACAGTGATCCTATAAATATAAGCAACACTGAATCAATAATCATACATTTAAATGATTATAAACCTTCAACGGTTAAGCCTTTAGCTTTAGTTAAAGAAAAAATTAAAAATGACCTGAAACTTCAAAAACAAGAAGAGCTTGCTAAAGAACACGCTCAAAATATTGCTGATACCTTCAACAAGGGTGAAAATACGGGTAAATACAATTTCAAAGAGATTAACGGTATCTCACGTGACAATAAATCTTTTTCACCAGAGCTTATACAAAAATATATGTCTGCTAAAGTTTCATCTGATACTAGCCATGACTATCAAGTAGTGGCGTTGAAGGATGGGTATGGAGTTTTTGCGGTCACAAACATTAAGCTTCCAGAAAACAATAATAAAATGCAAAATCTAATGTATGGTCAGTTATTGCAACAGACATATGGGTCATACATATATCAGTTATATTCGGCTGAAATCAAAAAAGAAATTTCAGTGGATATTAAGAATTAGATACTCATAGTGTTAACTAATAAAATTTTCATGTTGGCTGGGCCTACGGCATCAGGAAAAACAGATATTTCATTTAGTCTTTGTGAAAAATATCCATTTGAGATAATTAGTGTCGATTCGGCATTAGTTTACAGAAGAATGGATATCGGTACGGCTAAACCTACCTTAGCTGAAAGAAGTAAATATATTCATCATCTAATTGACATAGTTGAGCCACATCAAACATATTCTGCGGCACAATTTGTCTCTGATTGTAATCGTTTGATTGAGGAAATTAAGTTAAGAGGTAAGATACCGCTCCTTGTGGGTGGCACAATGATGTATTTCAAGGCTTTAATTGATGGTTTGTCGGACTTACCTGACAGGAATGAAGCAATAAGATCAAGTTTAGAGAATGAAGCCCAATTAAAAGGGTGGGGCTATTTGCATAATAGATTAAGTGAGAAGGATCCTGATATAGCTAGTAAGATTAAGCCGAATGATTCCCAAAGAATTCAAAGAATGCTTGAAGTTATTGAGATAACAGGGAAACGCTACACGGATCTAATAAAATCTCACAAACCAGGTATAAATTTTGATATAGAGTTTATATCTATTGAGCCATCTAATAGATCTATTTTGCATGAACGAATTAGTCAGCGTTTTAATATTATGATAGCAAAAGGATTTCTCGAAGAGTTTGAGGATTTATATCATGATAAAACATTAACAAATGAGATGCCTTCGATGCGATGTGTTGGTTACAGACAGGCTTGGCAGTATATGTCAGGTGAATATGATTATAATACATTCGTCGATAAATCAATTGTAGCAACACGTCAGCTTGCTAAGAGGCAGTTAACTTGGTTAAGAAACTGGGCAAGTTGCCAAGTTAATCGGTTTGATAGTCTGAGTAATAATCTAGAATCTTCTGTATTAAGCTACATCCATAATAAATTTCAAAAGTAATTGGATAATAGCTCGATTATTGGTAGAATTTTCGGAACTTAAAAGTTTTCGCAACAATGCGATTGTATAATAAAAAAAATAAATGAGGGAATATAAATGTCTAGAACATCAACTTTGCAGGATCCATTCTTAAATGCACTTAGAAAAGAAAAAATTCCTGTTTCTATATATCTAGTAAACGGTATTAAGCTTCAAGGTAACATAGAAGCTTTTGATCAGTTTTCAATTGTTCTTAGAAATAACGTAAACCAAATGGTTTATAAGCACGCTGTTTCTACAATTGTTCCTTCAAAGGCGGTTAAACTTGTTTATAGTAATTATAATCAACATCACCAACACACTAACCATAATCAATCAACTCATGATCAATCTGAAGATGTTGAGCATGGTAATGCTGTTGAAGATGAAGATTTCAATCAATCTCAAGAAGATTTTTCTGAGCAAAAGTAAAAGGCTTTAATACTTGCAACTCTTTGAAGCAAAGCAAGGTGGCGACCAGTGTTTACTGATCAACGTCACATTCTCTACTAAATTTGAATTAAATGCAGATTTAACTGAACTTATTGGCTTGGCTGATGCCGCTAGTTTATTAGTTGTAAAGACGCTTGAATTAAACAAAAGCGTTCCTGATCCAAAATTTTTTATTGGAACGGGTAAAACTGAAGAGCTATTAAGTATTATTTCTGCTCAAAATATTAATTTAGTTATATTTAATCACCCA
>JAOMSY010000026.1 GCA_028355575.1 Francisellaceae bacterium
GAGTGCTGTGCAAATATTTTTAAATCGCCCTCATCAGTTTTCACATAACCAAGTGTGTATTCAACTTCAGCTTGGTCATTTTTAGAATTGGTGAAAGTATACTGACCCATTACGACTGCGACATCCCCATGAAGATAAATTGCATCATTATTAAATTTAATGTTCACCCAAGGCGCTAACGCAAAGCCCTTATCTTCTGGATAATATTTATCTCCACCTACAAAGTATGATAATGCACTTTGATGTGATCTTCTAAATGGTTCTTCTACTGCTTTTGTTGGCTTGAATAACACTACGCCACGCTCGTAATTAAACGCGTAAAGCTTATCAATTAAGTCAGAAGCTGTTTGTTGATAATTACCCTTATTGGTATAAGCTTCTCCTATTGATACAAGACCTTGCGCCCATTGTTTTTGAGCTGCTTCAATATCAGAAACTGTTATTGTGTTTGCTCCTTCATTATCAGCCACTGCTTGTTGGCTAGACATTGCATCACCTTGAGATTGCGTATGCATACATCCAGATAAACCAACGGTCAAAAGTCCTGCAGTTGCTAACGTTAAACCTTTTTTATACATATTCTTCATAGTCTACTCCTTTGTTTAATATTAATGTAAATCATTCTTATTTATAGAAAATTAGTAAATAAAACAGGAGAATACAATACGTAATTTTACGTATTTTTAGCCATTGTTAGTGCCAATAAACATAACACAGCATAACCACCAGTGATTATCACAAACCCTAGTAATGGGCTCAAAGGTAAATAACCCATAATACTAACTGTTAGTACTGCTGACCCCATATTTATCAAGTTCATTGCACCTGATGCATTTGCTTTATCTGCAATGGCATTTGAAGCAATATGCGATGCAGCAGGAAAAATAAAACTCGAGGCAAAGTACATCAAAGTTGAAAGCCCAAAGAAAATAAAGCTATTCAACATGCTCATTTCATCAAGTATAAACATAAATGCAATCCCTAATAACATCACGAATGCTGCAACTATAATCACGACTATATTATTAAAGTTTTTAAGCGCTTTTCCAGATAGCATTGCACCAATAAACATTCCAAGCATATTAACAAGGTTGAAATACCCATATTCAGAAGAGGTCAATCCTAATGAATGCTGAGCAATAACTGGTGCTGCTGCTGCAAAACAGTATGAGAAAACAGAAACCAAACCAACAAACATTGCAAATATAAACAACTGTCTATGACAAAGAGCCTGACCATATTCCTTTAGCATATGAAAAAGCGCCGTATTTTTAGTTTCTTTTAAAGTTTCGTCAAATATCCAAGTTGAAGCTAGCATAATTATACCGTGCATCATTAACAACCAAAAACAATCTTCCCAATTCAAGTATTCGGTAATTAAACCACCCAGTAATACTGCCGCACCAATACCTAATGTAAAAGAAACAACTGCAAACGATATTGCATGTTTTGCACGCTCTGGACTTAATGACTCATTTAACAAAATGAAGGTGCAGACCAAACCTGCTGAGGCACCTATCGCAGTGATAAACCTCCCTGCAAGTAAAACACTATAAATACCGCTATAACTTCCTGCTAAACATATTGCAATTCCGACTAAATTTACCGCAAAGCCAACCCTTAAAGCAGGAAGTCGCCCAATTCTATTAGCAAGCGGCCCATATATTATTTGACCCAGCATATACCCAATTAAAAATATACTTATCACCCACTCCAGCATACCATCACCAATTTGAAAGGCTGTCTCAATTTTTGGTAGCGCAGGTGTAATAATCGTAGCTGAAGCTGAAGCAATACTAATATAGCTTAGCAAAACAGGTATTTTCCAAGTTTTCATTCTCTTCTCCTTTATTTAACTCAGGTCATATTAATGTTTGATTTATATTTATACAATAGTATAGTTATTTAACTATTGTTAACTTTTTATTTACAATTAAATGAACCCAAACTTATCGCATTTTGAAACATTTATGGTCGTTGCTGAAAAACAAAGCTTTAGCTTAGCTGCGCAAGAACTATATCTAACAAAAGCAGCAATTAGTAATGCCATTAAAACATTAGAAGCTGAACTAAAGATCCCACTTTTTATTCGAACCACTCGGCAAGTATCATTAACAGAAGAAGGAGAAATTTTATATAGACAATGTGAGAAGCTAAAAGAAGAGCTTAATATTACACGAAATATAATCAGTCATTTTCATGATAAACCGCAAGGCAAGTTAAGGATTAACTGTAATTCTCAACTAACTGAAACATATTTACTCCCCGTTCTAAATAAATACATGTCGTTGTTTCCAGATGTTAAAATTGAGGTTTTGATAGAAGAGAGAATGCCTGACTTTAAGAATGAAAATATCGATATCGCAGTAGGTGTAAACTGGCCTGCTCCTAATGACATTATTGCAAGGAAAATAGGCACAACCCGTTATATTCTTTGTGCTAGCCCTGCCTATATTAATGAATATGGCATACCAACAACCTTATCTCAATTAACACAACATAAATTTATTTTCCACACAGGAAGGGACAAGAACAACCCAATCGTAAGTTTAAAAGAAGAGAACAAACAAATTAAAGTTAATTCAAGCTTAAGCGCAAATAACATAGCATTTATGAAAAAGTGTGTTTTGAGTGGATATGGTATTACCCAATTCCATGATTACGTTATATCAAATGAGTTACAAACTGGTGCTTTAATAGAGATCTTAAGCAAATTTTTAAAGCCATCTGAACCTCTATTCTTATATTATCAAAAAAATCGTTATGTCCAGCACAAGGTAAGGCAATTAGTTAATTTATTTATGGAAAATGATGGTTAATACACCGCTTTTACATTGTATTAATATTTAAATCATTTTCCTTAGGTATAAATATGTTTGAAGATAAGCAAATTCACTCACTGGTATAATATAGGGTAATTTAAGAATGTAAAAATACAACCAGCTTTCCAAAACTTGGGCTTTCAATAACGATTTAATATTGCATTAATATACTGTTCACTATTTATTCACTTTATTGGCTTATTTCCAATTTAGGTGTATCTAATTTTGACTCAATAGGTTATTCTATTAGGCTTATATTAAACATTAATAAAGTAGAAGGCTAAATATTTTGAAAATAAAAGATAACGAAGGAAAGCTAATCTGGAAAAGTATTTGTATACTCATTCCAACACCTATACTAGCTGCAATTTTTATCCCATTATATGGGTTTACTCATGGTTTTATGTTATGGGATTGGGTCACTTTTGCTGCATTCATGATATTAACAGGTGTTTCCATAACAATGGGTTATCACCGTCTTTGGTCTCATAAAGCCTTTAAAGCAAATGCAGTCGTCCGTTTTATATTAATGTTTTTTGGTGCGGCAGCAGTTCAAAATAGTATTCTACAATGGGCATCTGACCATAGAAAACATCACAGGCACGTTGACCACCCAGTAGAAGACCCTTATTCTGCAAGCCGTGGGTTCTGGTATTCACATTTTGGCTGGATGTTACGCTATCCTAAAGCACACGTTGAAGAAATATCAGGTGTTGATGATCTTAAGAAAGACTGGATTGTAAGAATACAACACAAGTACTATGTTCCTATTACAGTGCTTGGTAGTGTTGTGTTACCACTAGCCATAGGTTGGGCTTATGGTGACATGCTTGGATGTTTCTTGTTAGCAGGTTTACTACGTGTCGTATTAAATCACCATTTTACATTCTTTATAAACTCTCTTGCACATACATTTGGTAAGCGTAAGTTTTCTAGAAACAATTCATCACGTGATAATCCACTTATCTCATTAGTGACTTATGGTGAAGGTTACCACAACTTCCATCACACATTTGCAGGAGACTACAGAAATGGCATTAAATGGTATGACTTTGACCCTTCAAAATGGGCTATTGCACTATGTGCTAAAATGGGTTGGTGTTGGGACCTTAAGTTCACATCAAAACCAAATATTGAGTTAGCTAGGGCAAAAGTACAGCTAATTGAAGCACAAGAAAGAATTCATAATAAGTCTCAGCTAGACCACCTAAAAGATGTTTTTGATACTTACTATTCTCAATTACAAACATCTATAAAAAATTGGGCAGCTGCAAAACAAGAATGGATTAATGCTAAAAAATCAGACATCCCAAGAAAGCAAATTCTTGCGCTTAAAAAACAATATAGAACGCTAAAACGTGAGTTTAAGCAGACTAAACATTTATGGCGCTCAAAACTAAAACATTCCCTTGCATTCTCAAATTTGTAATTACAAAATAAATATGTGATTATTATATAAAGCGCACTTATTTATTCTATATATATTGATTCAAAGATATTTTCTTTTATAAATCACTCATTATAATTAAGTGCCTTAATGCGAATGATATGATAGTAGGGAGTCAACATGAATAAAGTAAAATACACACTAGCTGAAATTGCTAAAACTGTAGAAGGGACAGTTAAAGGTGATGAAAATTTAGAAGTAGACGCGTTAGCTACATTACAAAACGCAAAAGGTCACCAAATATCATTTTTAGCCAACCCTAAATATATAAATGAGCTCCCCAAGACTCAAGCTGGTGCTGTTTTACTAACCAAAGAAGCGGCTCCTCTATGCCAAACCAATGCAATTATCCTTTCTAACCCCTACTTAGCTTTTGCAAAAGTCGCAGAGCTATTTGATAAATCTCCAACGTATAAACCAGGTATTGACCCAAGCGCCAAAATTGCAACATCAGCAAGTGTTCATGAAAGTGCTCACATTGGCGCAAACGTTGTAATAGGTGAAAACACTCATATAGCTGAAAATGTTGTTGTTGATTCAAATACTACAATCTCTGACTATTGTGTATTAAATGCAAATGTAAAAATTAAAACCAACGTTTCAATATACCACGATGTTAAAATCGGTGAGAATAGTACCATCCACGCAAACTCTGTTATCGGCGCAGATGGGTTTGGTAATGCTAAAGACCAAAATGGTAACTGGATTAAAGTTCCTCAACTTGGTGGCGTTACAATTGGTAAGAATGTTGAAATTGGAGCCTCTACCACTGTAGACCGTGGCGCAATCGAAGACACCATTATTCATGATGGCGTCAAACTAGACAACCAAATTCAGATAGGTCATAACGTTGTAGTGGGTGAAAACACTGCCATGGCTGCTCAAGTTGGTATCGCTGGAAGTGTTAAAGTAGGCAAAGAATGTCTATTTGGTGGTCAGGTTGGTATTGCTGGTCATTTAGAAATTGGTGATCATGTAATGATTGCATCGAAATCTGGCGTGACACACGACTTATTAGATCCAGGTGCGTATCAATCTACATGGTCAGCAAAAAAACATATGGAATGGAAACGCATGGTTGCTAAAATCAAGCGTATAGATAGAATTACAGATGACATTAAAGAACTAAAAAAGAAAGTATAATAAATAGCCTTTTAAAGTTTAAATCTTAAATTAATTCTGCATATAAGTCATGCGCATCAGCTTCTTGAATAATTACATCAACAAACATTCCTGAGATTAATTTTATATCTTCTGGTAAATTTTCGATAATAACAACGCCATCGACTTCAGGCGCATCATAACGCGTTCGTGCAACCGCATATCCTTCCTCAATAACCACCTCATCTATGAGAACCGTTTGCTCAGTCCCAATATGACGCTGTAGGCGTTCGGCACTAATATTTTCTTGAACAGCCATAAACCGTTCTAAACGTGACGCTTTAACGTCTTCAGGCACAAGGTCAGGTAAATCATTTGCTTTCGCACCATCTACTTCTGAGTAGGTGAAGCACCCTACTCGGTCTAACTTTGCTTCTTCCAAAAAATTTAGTAAATGTTCGAATTCTTCTTCAGTCTCGCCAGGAAAGCCAACAATAAAAGTACTACGAATGGTCAAGTCTGGGCAGATTTCACGCCAACGTTTAATTGCCTCTAAAGTATTTTGTGACTTTGCTGGGCGACGCATTAGCTTTAAAATTCTTGGATGAGAGTGCTGTAAAGGAATATCTAAATAAGGTAATACTAAACCCTCAGCCATTAACGGAATAATATGGTCAACGTGCGGATATGGGTATACATAATGCATTCTAAACCATACACCAAGTGTTGAGAGCGCTTTGGCTAATTCAACAAATCGAGATTGATACTCAACATCCTGCCATTTTGCTGCTTCATATTTTATATCTACACCATAAGCACTTGTATCTTGAGAGATAACTAATAACTCTTTTACACCTGCTTTAGCAAGTTTATACGCTTCTGACATAACATCATCAATACGACGACTTTTCAGTTTGCCACGAATTGCAGGGATAATGCAAAATGAGCACGTGTTATTACATCCCTCTGAAATTTTCAAATATGCGTAATGTCTTGGTGTCAACTTTATGCCTTGTGGCGGAACCAATGAGGTAAAGTTACTATGTTCAATTGGCACATAAGTATGAACATGATTTACCAAATTTTCATAATCCTGAGGACCGGTTATCGCAAGTACATTTGGGTGCGTTTCTTGAATCAAATCAGCCTTATTACCCAAACAACCTGTTACCAAAACCTGGCCATTTTCAGCGATTGCTTCCCCTATGGCATCTAATGATTCTTCAATAGCAGAATTTAAAAATCCACACGTATTAACAATAACTAAATCAGAGTCTTGATAAGTCGGTGAAATCTCGTAACCATCTGATCTTAACTTAGTAATAATTCTCTCAGAATCAACTAGATTTTTAGGACACCCTAAACTTACAAAACCAATTCTTGGTGATTGCTGCATGTATATACCTTATGAAATAATTTGACCGCGCCATTGTATCCTAAATACAGTTAAGAAATAAGTTCTTTGTTGGTTTTTTAATGTGCTAAATAAAACAAGAATCCTTATTATGTATCAGCCGCAGTTAACACAAGTTGCATTCAAGACATTCCTAAGTCCAATTGATATAGAATTTAAAACTAAACTTTACAATGGTTTATCTTTTTCCTTTAATTTTACCTTAAGTGACCCCATATACCATATAAGATGTAACCCACGAAATATGACAGAGTGATTATGGAGCATAAACTAAGCGCGCTGAATCGCAAAAAAATCAGCAAGATCACACATATTTTAGAAAGCGTATTCCACCCAATGAAAACACACGGACAATGTTTAGTTGGCATAGATAAAGGTACAGATAAAATCAAGTCATACGTTATTCAAATAGAGACGAAAGGTAACCATATTCCTATCCTGAGTGCATTCACGTTTGATGAAATGTTTTTAAAAGCCTCATTATTACAAAAAGGGCTAGAAGATTTTGAACACGACGCATCCATATTTCTGCTGGATGGATTAATTGAACACCTTCATCAGGCAACTAAAGAAAAACCAGATTTAGCTTTGCTAACACAAGAAATTGAAAGAAATAGTTATCATGTTGAAAATCAAGTAGAGCAGAAATTTGAACAACAATATATTCAGTCACATTTAAAGCATTAAGTATATATTTTCATTGTCGATAATGCACACAAGTATATTCCAAGCTATTATTGAAAAATGCTTCGATTCAATTAACATAAATCTTTAGAGCTCATAACAAGCTGGATTTTATAAAGGTTCTTAAATGATTAAAGACAATATTTTACATAAAATACTACACATGTATCAGCAGTCACAGGCAGATGAAATAGTTGATATGACACTCTCATCAAGCTTTCTTAAACCTAATCAAAATATTATCGATCAGCTTAAGAATACTTTAGATGATGAAATTGTCTATACCTATTCCCCAGGTGCTTACCAGCAAAAATTTAAAGCCTGCTTTATTGAATATATCAATAACCTATATTCCGTTAAGTTAAAAGACAGTCAAATTCTGCCATGCGGTGGTACAAACCAAATAATTGCATCTACCCTATTTAGTTTATTAGAAAATGGAGATACGGTATTATTACCCTCCCCTGGATACCCTGCTTATCAGACAGGCGCTCAAGCGTTTCATTTGGATATATACAATTACAATACGATGAACTCCTCTGAAGAAATTTCTCAGGAAATTATAACTAAAATAAACTCAGTAAAACCAAAATTAGTATTACTAAATTTTCCAAATAATCCAACAGGTAAAATGCTGACTCAAGCGCAATATAAAGCAATTATTAAGGCAAGTAGAGAAAACAATTGTATAATTTTAAACGATTGTATTCTTAACGACTTTGATTTTTATCAAGATAAATTTTCAATTTTTAATACTGCTGATTCATTTGAAAACATACTAGAATTGCATTCTTTCTCTAAAGCACATGCCTTGTCTGGCATTAGAGTTGGATGTATTTACGGTGATGAAAAGCTATTACATTCAGTGCGTAATGCACGATATATTTATGAATTTGACCTAGGTTCATTAGCCTTAAATGCAGGCATACTAACCATGCAACGTGGTCAAGAAATGGTGCAATATACGCGCAGCTATGTAAAAGAAAATTTAAACGTATTAACCAAAACATTAAAAGAAACCAATACCGATTATATTAGGCCTGAGGGTGGCGTCAGTATACTCGCCAAATTACCCGTTAAGCATATTAATGCGCAAGAATTTTGCTTACAGTTTTATGAACAATACGGTATTAAAGTATTGCCTGGAACAATCTACGGCAATGGCTTTAATGATGTATTTCGTATCACTCTGATGCAAAAACGTCAGGCTTTTTATAAATTTTCTGAAAAATATAAAGCCTATTTGGACAAGTTGAAAGCTTAAGAATTATCCGTTTATAGCTAACCCGATAGAGTTTTGAGTATATTTTTGAAAAACAGTTATGTTCAGGATAAGAAGATTGGAATCCAGATAATCGTTAGTCTATTTGCAAATTTCAATTGTTTTAGCATGCGCATTAATGGCAGCAAAAAGTGTTAGGACTCTATCGGGTTAGCTATAATATGACTGATTCTCCAGAGCAGGTATTGTTCAATTTGATTTTGAAAAACTTGATCATCAAATATTTAATTTTGGAGACTGAAATAATGCTAACTCTTAACATCATCCCGACAATTAAAATTAATGCGGTTACTCAATACTTTTCTCATACGAGATTGCAAAATATCTTGATCAGTTTGAACTAAATTACTTTTAGATATAATTTGATGCTGTGTCTCAGATTCAACCCGAATACTTTCAGAAACTTTAGTAATAGATCGTTTTGAAGTATTGGTTTGATTTACTGATGTATTTTTTATATTTTTTGCGCGACTTTCAATTTCTTTGGTTTTAATACTTACTTTATTCGCATCGACAACCACTTGGCTTTCTTCTATACCTAAAGTCACTTTACCATTAAGTGTATACTCACTCGGTATCGGCAATACTTTTTCTAAAATAGCCATAATATAAATTTGTTTTGGCGTAATATAAATTTGCACCAAGTCACCCTCATTAGGTGTCATGACACATGAAGCTGCTAATTTAGCATTCTTAATAACTAAATCTTTACTCACTGCATGTTTAATTAACTGATATGTCCCATCCTTTTGAACAGCACCAATATTTACTTCATCATATTGACGCTCTTGAGGATATTC
Organism: Francisellaceae bacterium; assembly: GCA_028355575.1. Lineage (GTDB taxonomy): Bacteria > Pseudomonadota > Gammaproteobacteria > Francisellales > Francisellaceae > CAJXRW01. The sequence goes on from JAOMSY010000026.1 coordinate 9,551, forward strand.
ATACTCAACCAACGTTTGCTGTAATACTTTTTCAGAACTCAAATTTATTATCCTTACTTCTATAAAATTTAATCTTTCAACTTATCTAAATGCTTTGCAATGGGTTTGTCGGTGTTAATTACACAGCGAAAAACACCTTGTGCGTCGCCATCTGTAGTTCCTGTTCTGGCAAAGACAGAATCCAGAGTAAATCGTTTAGCTTGTTCTGGTGTATCGTAGTAAAAACGTCCACCCATAATTACTTCATCATCTTGACCTGTTAAAACGGAAAAATATTTACTATTTTCCGCATTGTAAACACTAGATGAATACTGATAACCATTACCAAATAACTGATGGATACCTAATGAATTTACAGGCAACCCAGTAACAAGCTGGTGCAATGCTTTTTGATCTGTTACCGCATAGTCTGGAAAGTTATCTCCAATTTCTAACTTTCCATTATTAGTTGGATATTCCCAATTCTTTCCTTCAGAAGTTGCAGCATAGAGCCATTGACCATAAGCTGGTAATTCAACCGGTAAACCGGTGATTTTACCCATCCACTGACAAAAATTCTGAGCTTGATCATAGCTGCCTTGAGCTGGATAAAGGCCATTTAATTTTTCAAAACCCAATCTAGCTCTTCCAATTCCTTTTACGAGCCCTCTATCCCACTGATTCGTTGCTTTTAAGTAAGTATTAAATTGTTGATAAGGAATAAGGTATTCCCCAAAATAAAAGCTAGGCATATTGACTTTAATAGTTGGCTTATATTTTAAAGTAAATTCCCCACCTTTTACTAAAACCTGTTGATCTAAAAACTGATTAGCTACTTCTAAGGGTGAATAATCTGTATAATTCTTAGCATAGCAAGCTTCGACTTCGTCATTTCCAATTTTGTCCATAAACGTTTTATCACAATCTAATTTAGCATGATAAACCTTGCTAAAAGCCAAGCAAGGAAACAGTAGAGAAACTAAAACTATTTTATTCAATTGCATTTTTACTCCAATTTTTAAATTATTAAGCTTGGCTGCTGCATTCGTATTGCAAATGATTGCTTATCCGACGCGCTGATATTGTTAAGCTGTTTTATATCAAATGAATTATCTCTAACAAACACACTCACTTTGGCACACCAAGATAAACATTGGTAGGCTGCTAATAAATCATTTTTCATTAGCTCCGCAGTTGACTGTTGATATTGCGCCTGAGTAATGGCTAATATTCTCATATACTGGTCTCGGATTTCAGAGTTAGTAGTTAAGCTAATATTTTTGACTAATTGCTTAGCACCTTCGGTTGCTGGAATTGTATTTTCCTGTTTTGTATCAACCAAACTAATTAAGACTTGTAAAAACTCAGTAGCATTTGTAATGGAATTTAATACGCACAGAATAGCATCTGATACATCTGATGAATGTGATTCAAAAATAATAGGATCAAAATTAGAAAAATGATATAGCAAATGACCTTTTGCTTGTGGTGTATAATTTATCAATAGATTTTGATCCATTTTCACGGTTTTTTCAGCCAATTGTTTTTCCATTTCCATTCTGGCTTTTCTTTCACCTAAGGAGGGAACATATCTGCTAACTAGTATTTCAACATTTTCAAACCCTGATTGAATTTGCTTGGCAATCGCCTCTGTACTTTTATAATAACCTCCCAACTGTTCATCCAACCAAACCGACAGCACCATCATTTGAGACATATATTGATAAGCCGCTAAATCAATAACTGCACCAATTAATTGCATCACGTTAAAGTTCGTCATTTGTAGCTGTTTATATAAAAAGAAAATAATATCTTTAATAGTGTTGGCATTCACCATACCACTAAATTTGCCTGACCAGCCTACGCCAAAACAAACTTGCGCACTAACTGAGAAGGTAAATTGACCTGTAGCACCATCGTAACCAATGTGGTATGCAGCACATGCGCCACCGCCAGCATCTGCAGCAAAACTAAATTCAAGCTGGCCTGCTTCTTGGAAACTAGGGATACATTTTTTAGAACCTAAATATTTAGTAATTGTCGGTTCAGGTTGGTTTAAGGTATTAATATCTACCACATATTTAAAGCCATCATAAAACTGGCAGCCAGACCATTTTATTTTACCAGTTACCGAACACCCTACTTCAATACCACCGAATACCCCAGCCTTGCCACCTGCTTCTGCCGTACCAAGTAAGGTATTAAGAAACTCCCCTTCTTTGGCTTGAGGAACCTTTTCGATAATTTTACTGGTAACTTTATTTTGTGAGGCTTCAACGTGGTGACTGATCATGGCTTCTGCGCCTGCTTTGCCAAATAAATCAATGCTGATTTCTAACAGAAAAACACCCAAACTAATTTTTTCTGAACCATTTTGTAAAATAATTTCAACCCCATTTTTTGTTGGGTATTTACCCTCCGCAGTAGCTTTGGCATCAAAAATATCTAATGAAGCTGTTGCGGGTTGAATAAATGCAACTGACTTACCGTCAGCAGAAAATCCACCTGATGTTGAAAGCTGAGATGTATACCTCTTTATTGAAGGCTCAGCAGCAAATCCATTCATATAATTAAGTTCTATATTTTGCTATTTTTACTTTCTTGGCTATCAATTTTTAACAATTGGTATATTAGGAAAATTGATAGTATTACTGAAACAATAATCATAAATATAAGTGACATAAAAAACACTAATATTTGTGGTTTGATGTGACTTGAATAATACATATATTCATAGATTAATTTTGGAGTTACAAGGTAATCAGGTGTGTTTAGCCAAGCAAAAATGCTAAATAAAATTGAGATTAATATTACAACTCTATTCTTAGTAAATAAGATAATTGATAGTATTACTGAAAAACTACTAATTAGTATGTTTTGTATAATATCAGCAGTAATATTAAATTCAAAATAAGAAGTTAAAGTGCCCCATAGAGATGAGCTTCCATATAAAAATAAACATACGGCTAAAATATAACATAATGAGTTTATTATTTTATTAGAACGCACCAGCTGAACTCCCAAGTAATCTAATCCCTGTTATAATAGGATTACTACTAGCCAATGACTTAGCAGCAAATTGTAAGTTATTTACCAATGACTCCGAAGTCATAGCATTTAGTTTATCCTGATTGCCATTCTTATGTAAGTTTATTATCAACATCAGTGTTAAGTTTCCTGAGAAATGCATTTTATTTTTATCTTTTTCAAGGTACTTATTTTTCACAGAACCAGAAAATACAAGCATTCTAGGTGCTGGTTCAATAAGCTCTAATTCTATTGATGTAGAAAAGATTTCACTCTTAATTCCTGTTGACAAAATCATACCTGGCATTTTTTTACAATTATTGATTTCTAAATTAGCAAAAATATCTTTGATTTCTTCTTCAACATTTATTTTAAACTCACCTTGCTTATCAGTAGTAAAACTAGCTTCAGTATATTGCTGTGATTTATCTACAACTTGTAGGTCAGCATTTAGAGAAGCTTGTATTTCCATATAAGCACCACTTTGACTATACCCATTCCCTTCATATTTCAAATCAATTAATTTGGCATTACAACTAGGATAACCCTCCGATAAACCAACATTACTCTCTGAAATTGAGCTATTAGTAAGATGAGCCACAAAGCCATTGTCTTTAATATTGTTAGAATTAGATTTACCTTGAACATTATTATTGAAGTCATCCTTAATATTTTGCCCCTCTTTATGCTCAGGTGTTACAGCTCTGGAAGCAGCATATGCAGAAATAGTATCCTGCCAAATTTGCGCAGCACCTTCAGCAGCACTTCGAGCTTGTTTCCCAAAATCACTCACGGCATATTTTAGAGATTCATCATACTCTTGCACACTTTGAACCCAGTTAAATACATATCTAGCAGCTTTTCTTCCAAGTTCAGTTACAGCCTGGTCATCAATATTGGTACATACCAATTGGTATAAAATGTTTCCTGCTGCTCTTGGAGGTAAATACGGTAATAACGTATTGGATGAATGAATGACGCCAAATGCTAAATCGGTTAGCTGTTCAGGTTTTTCTTTAGACTCATTCTCAGCTTTCCACTGCTGAACCTGAGTTAACCCATTCTTAGCCAGTTGTGTAATTGGAATTCCTGAATAAATGCTTAAACTGACAATATCATTTAAAGCATGATACGTCTCTTCATCCATAATTTTAGAGTATTCATAGTTCACTCTAACTAATTGGTAATAAGCAAACTCAATGAAATTCAACATGGTTTCGGATGTCACCACAAACTGCATGACATCGCCTTTATATTTCGGCTTTTGATCTTTATTAGTGATTTTTTCAAATAACCAAGCGGTATTCATCGCGATATAAAATTGACTATCAACGTATTCAATTTTAAAACTATAGGGTAAGTCCTGTGGTAATTCTGCTGCACCACCTGCTTTGGCAATGCTAAAAAATTTATCAAGCTCTCTTGGTTTCGCCAGGTCTTTACGGTTCACATTCAACCAAGCTAAATCACCCGTAATTTTATTCCCATACGGCACACTTTGTAGCTTTGCTGCTTTGGATTGGGTTTCAATATAAGGATAAGTCACATTTTCATTACTGGTTTCTTCAGCCTGACCTTTAAAACTAATTTCATCAGAAAGTAAAAAACTTGCGCCTGCAAAACCTTCTAATTCCATATTAAGCTCGGCAAGAAAAATGCCTTGACCCTCTTGGTCATCTTCACTACCCACTACCAAGTTACCTGCCTCACTTGGGAAGTATCCAGCCATGGTTGCTTTACCCTGAGCCAAATTAACATCCATATGATTCACTTGCGTTAGGGGCAAATAAAAACTTCTGTTAATAAATCCTAACTCATTAGATATACCAGCTGCATAACGGAATACCCTCGCCTCGGCAGAGCTATTATATTTTTGTTCATCTAATAAGCTGTCTTGTGAATGTAAGCCAATACATTTTCTAAACTGTTCGTAGCTGATTTCAGTTATCTTTATCAAGTTATTTTCAACTTTAATATCGGATAGCTGACCTGTTAGAGTATCTGTTAGCTGTTTAGCATCCAAAGTTTGTTTTTCATCATCAAATACACTTGCAGAAGCAGGAACAGCATATTTAACTAAATCACCACTTAATTCAGCTTGGTTCATATAGCCAGCATAGTTGCTACCGAAATGAATGAGTTCAGCTAATTGACTGCCACTGGTAAAGGCATTGGTTTCTGACAATAGCTCACGACACTCCGCCATATAATCTTGACGGCTTTCGATCTGGTTAGATTTGGATAAACGCTCACGTGCGCGTATTAAATCAACTGCTTCGTTTAATTGGTTATGGCACTGTGGGTCATTAAAGAAATAAAACTGTTTACTCACTGGCTCATAGACCACGTCTTGAACTTGTAATATACCTTCTTTATCCCATTGAATAGGATCATATTCCCACTGATTCTCCTTAATCTCACGCTCCAGCCGTTTAGGCATATTGGGGATACCATCCGCAGGGTAGAAATTAATAGCACTGGAGGTTTTTACCTTGTACTTATCTGCCTTAACAATTAAAGACCCTTGCTTCAAAATACCAGTCGTTGCGACACCACCAATCTTTTTACCCTTAGCCTTGGTCTTATCACCAACAACGTTATAAGTTGTGGTATTGAAGGTAATATTGTCCGTAGTCGTATAAGTTTCATTTTGTGGTGTTTGAGATTGATAACTGGCATATGAATGAATTTCATGTATTTTACCGACAAAGGTTTCAGCCATATTGTCTGCTTTCATTTTAATATCGTGCTGACTCGTTTTTTCAGATACTGAATCCCCTTGATAAGTTTTATCAACGATGGGTGAAAGCTGTTTAATCGTTGTCGTTGAACCTGCTTTATGGGTTTGGGTTAAATCACTTTCAGTATTGATTTCAGTTGTCGTCTCAGCTGCTTTTAAATCTAAAATCTTATCTTCTTCATAACGTACTTGATCAATCGATTTCTCAGTAGCAACCGTATCAATATTTTTTCCTGATATTGATTTGTCATACTTACTTTGTTTTTTAGGTGATTGCTTTGGCTGGTCATCATCATTCTGATTCAATACAAATTTTGCCATTATTCTTTTTCCTTCTTGACCAGTTACTGCTTCTGAGTATTCTTTGTTAAAAACTGGGTATCTTTATCAATTTTTTGATGCACATTAATACATCCGTGAAAGTTACAACCCATAAATGTTGCACCTTTAAATTCTGTTCCCATTAAGTTACTACCTGAGAAATCTACTTCTGTATACTGCCCTTTAACCAATAGCGCATTCACTAAGTCATTGCCTTTAAATGAAACGCCCTGCCATTCACCTTTGGCAAAAGTGTTATCACTCAGATTATTCTTTTTCCACTCTCCACCGATAATCTTATTATTTGAAAAACGTAGACGTGGGAACTCATTCGTATCTGCATTCACATTAATAAACTGGCAACGATCAATTTCTGCCGAGTTACCGTATACGCCACAAGATAATAATGTTATCTGCTCAAAAACATTTTTCTTAACACCCATGTTCTGAAAGATAACTTGATTTAATATCCCTTCTTTAAAGACATTTTTTTCAAACGCATTATTCGAGAACATCGTTTCAACATGCTGACAGTTATTAAAAGTATTCTCGGTGACTTTAGTATCGTAAAACATGGTTTGATAAAATTCACAATCTGTAAATTCACAACCAACTAATTTGCCATCGTTATATTTAATCTCCACTAAACGGCTATTAGTAAAACGACAATTTTCAAGCTTAGTACGTATTGCAGAATTTCTCTCAAACAAGGTGTTTGAAAACTCACATTCTACAAATTTTGCACCACAGATATTTGTTTTGCTCAAGTTAACATTCTTAAAATTACAGTTTTTAAAAACACTATTTGCCAACGAAGACTGATCCAAATTTGCTGCAGTAAAATCCATATCGGTATACTGACCACAGCTTAAATCACATAGTGATAAATCAGCATGGTCAAAATTGATATTTTTTAATTTACCCCCGTGAAAGCGATAGCCTCGAAACTTTCCTTCTTGACCAGTTGATTCTAAATGGCTACTTAACTGTGCTTGAGCCTCATCTGTTAATTTATAACTTAAACCTGGGTTTGTATTCTGTAATTGGGCTTCGAGTGATAAATTATCCAATTCAGATAATTCGTCATTAGACTGATCTTTATCTGGCTGAATATAATTCAAAACTTGGTGTTGATCTATTTCCTCAGCAGGGTATTGATTGGCCAAATCTTCAAGATCAGTTTTTGAGGGTTCGGTAGAATTACTTTCTAACATTTATTATGTACAAATATATTCGCATAAAAAAAGTATAGCAGATCATCAACGAGTAAGATAAAGCTTAACCCCGAAACTAATTATTCGACAGTTACAGATTTAGCTAAGTTACGTGGCTGATCAACATCAGTCCCTTTTTGTACAGCAACGTGATAAGAAAATAACTGTAAGGGTATCGTAAATATAATCGGTGAAATACTTGATGGTACTTCTTCAATAACAAAAGTATGGTTACTATCAATATTTAAATTTTCACTCACGGCATGGTCAGCAAAAACATATAGTTGACCACCACGCGCTTGAACCTCTTGCAGATTCGCTTTTAACTTTTCTAATAATGAATCATTTGGCGCAACAGCGATAATCGGCATATCTTTATCAACCAGAGCTAAAGGCCCATGTTTCAGCTCACCTGCTGGATAAGCTTCTGCATGAATATAAGATATTTCTTTTAGCTTAAGCGCACCTTCAAGCGCCACTGGAAATTGAATACCTCGACCTAAAAATAGCGCATTATGTTTCTCAACAAAGTCATACGATAAACGCTGAATTTCAGCATCTAAATTAAGTACTTTCTCTACAATCTCTGGTGCCTTTTGAAGTTGGCTCAATAATTCTTGTTCTTTTTCAACTGATAGACCGTGAAAGCGCCCCAACCCACAAGTAAGTAACATAAAGCCAACCAACTGTGTCGTAAATGCTTTTGTTGAAGCCACACCCATTTCAGTTCCAGCTTTAGTTAGAAATACTAAATCAGCCTCACGAACGAGCGAACTACTATGTACATTACAAATACCAAGTGTTGAAAGGTAACCTAGCTCTTTAGCCTGTCTAAGTGCCGCAAGGGTATCAGCTGTCTCACCAGATTGAGAGATGGTAACAAACAACGTATTTTTAGGCAAAACTGTTTTTCTGTAACGTATTTCGCTAGCGATTTCGACATCACAACTCAGTCCAGCATATTCTTCTATCCAATATCTTGCCACTAAACCAGCATGGAAACTTGTACCACAAGCAACAATTTTAACATGTTCTACTTGCTTAAATATTTCTTCAGCGCCTGTACCAAACTTTTCAAGAATAACTTGATTATCAGCACTAATACAAAACTCATATGTATTAGCAATTACTTGAGGCTGCTCAAATATTTCTTTCTGCATATAGTGTTTATATTTACCTTTAGTGGCAGCATCTTGCTTTTGGTTATATTCACTAATCTTGAGTTCTTTAGCATTACCTTCTGCATCAAACACATCAACAGAATCTAATTTAACAATGGCAATATCACCCTCATCAAGATAGGCAAACCTTCTAGTAACTGGCAATAGTGATAAACAATCAGATGATAAAAAATGCTCACCAAGACCATAACCAATTACAATAGGTGAGCCTGATCTTACCGCGATTAATTGGTCAGGAAAATCTTTATGTAATACCACTAGACCATACGCACCATCAAGCCTATTAACAATTTTTATGATATTTTGCTGAGCTTCAAGATTATCATCCCACATGTCATTAGTTAAATGCGCAATGACTTCAGTATCAGTTTGCGAAGTAAACTCATAGCCTTTTTCAATGAGTTCTTTTCTTAGCTCAGAATGATTCTCAATAATCCCATTATGTACAATCGCAAATTTATCACCAGATATATGCGGGTGAGCATTAGCCTCTGTGGGCTTACCATGAGTCGCCCAACGAGTATGAGCAATACCTGTTGTGCCTTTGATCGAATTTTCTTTTAAACGATCAACCAATGATTGTACTTTACCGACAGTTCGCTCTCGCTGGATATCACCGCCTTTGGTATAAAGCGCAACGCCTGCTGAGTCATACCCACGGTATTCTAACCGCTTCAAACCTTCTAATAATATTGGTAATACATTTCTTTCGGCAACTGCGCCAACAATTCCACACATACTAGATATCCTTAAATTTGTTCAATATTGTATTGAATATAAAGATTAGTCTAGCCGAAATGAGCCTACAGCGCTTAATTTTTACAGTAAATTATTATAAATTTAGCCTTATATTAATCAGATTTTTTAATATAACTCTATTTAAAGCGTTACACAGTATTGCCCTAAATTAGAAGGCACTGGAGCACCTGTAATTTGAGCAAAGTGCTGATAAAAACCAATTCTATTTTGTAACTGTGTATTTATACCGTGCCCGCATTCGATACCACCATTGATTATATTAACCGTTTCACCAAATGGATCATTTTTATACTGACTGCCATCACCAATCATCACAGAATGTGCTGAAGGCTTAGGTGCTTGTGGTGTCATCCAAAACCATATTGCAGTTTCCCAAGCTAAAACTGGATCTGTCGCAACGAGACTCGGATTTTGTAATAATTTATTTTGATCCCCATAAATTGCCGCACTAGCCTGACCATAATTATAATTCCAAGAAAGTTGTAAAGCACCTCGCCCCTGGTATGTCTGACCAGCAACTGGTTGATATGGGCTATTTGGGTCAGTGTATTGAGTACATTGACCACTTTCACAACCTACTTCTTGACTGAAATGCATACCCCAAGCATATTCTCCTCCAGGTGCAGTTGGCCATCCGCCTGTTGTTTCATGCGAGGTATTTGCTAAGAATGCAACTAACTCTGCTTTACGCTGTTCATCCGAACCTTGATTTAAAAAATTTGGGAATTTACTGGCAGCCTCAACTAGACCCTGGTAAGTAAATACTGAATTTGCATTTGGAAACATACTGTTATACTGACTTTCTGATATTGGGAAAGCGCCACCATTTGTTGTATTAGCAATGCTTGCAACAGATAAACCACTTAATAATATTGTCGCTAAAGTTAATTTTTTTGTACTCATTTCTCTCTCCTTTGATAATGATATTGGTTATTTCATTCCATCCTAAAATTTTCATAGCTGGAATAAGCGAGAGGTTATATTACATTTGTTGCGAAGTAAATAATAAATGTAATATAAATATAATACCAATGTCTCTTATTTAAATTATTAACTATTATTCAACATGTTAAAATGGTTTAATTTATTACATTTGTATAGGAGGAATAAAATTAGAAATAATTTATAACGAAAAAGTAATCTAAGTTCATTAAAAAATCTTCCCATTTAGCCCTGACTAAACTGGTCCCTAAGGGTTCTTCTCATGACCTTATTCGATGCCGTACGAGGTAATTTATCAATTAAAACAACATCAGACACTTTAAACAATGGATTTAAATGAGCTCGAATTTGTTTTTGGATGTCTTTATGTAGCGCTTCTTTATCTATAGACTTGTTATGCGCAACAACATAAACAGCCAACAAACTAGGCCCACCACCTTTAGGCTCTATTGCTATCGCTGCAGATTCATATACGTCTTCTAATAGATTCACGGCACGCTCTATTTCTGCTGAACTAGTTTTAATGCCACCCAAGTTCATTGTATCGTCTGCACGACCATGTGAGCACAAATAACCATTCTCAAAACGTTGCATTTGATCACCATGGCGCCTTAACTGTTCACCTTTATATGTAGGCATCCCTTCATAATAGGATTTATCATGATCTTTATTCAATAGCTTAAGTGACAAACCAATTGACGGTGGAACTAGCGCCACTTCTCCTTGAGTTGCACCCTCTAAAACATTACCTTGATCATCCATTAACTCAACCCCTAAAGCAAACGCAGGTGTAGCAAACGCCGACGGCATATTAGGCTGTACCACCGTAGAAGACAGATAAGCGCCACCAATTTCTGTACCACCACAATATTCCATGACTGGTCGATAATTTGCCCTAGAAGACAAAAAT